>JAAXID010000114.1 GCA_012270545.1 Anaerolineae bacterium
CGGATCGATCAGCTGATATTCTTCTTCAATTCCGATGGTCAACGGCGCAGAATGCATTATCCACCTCCGATACCAAAATTACGCACCTATGACAGATATTAACATAGCCTGTTAGCCTGTCAAAAGCATTGGCAGTCTCTTTTCTGGCATCGCGTAAGGGGCGAGCTATCAGTTCGCCCAATTTCCGCGACTGATTTGCTTTCGGGCGATTCGCAGCTGCGCGTAGACACTGCAGGACAATCGTCCCTGCCTCGTTTGCGTTGTCGTGGATTTTGTGTTGAATCCGGTTTGCTTCGGCGTCTCAGACGCCCTTGAGTGCTTCCCGCGCCGCTGGACTATCGATGCGCTCGAGGGCTTCGCGCGCGAACCGGCGCACGCCTTCGTTGCCATCGCGCAGCGAGAACTTCAGCGCTGGCACTGCGCGTTCGCTGCCGATCTTGCCCAGCGCTTTGCAGGCGGCGCGTTTCACGGCGCTGCTGGGGTCGAAGAGCGCCTTGGTCAAACCGGGTACCGCCGGCGGACCGATGTTGATCAGGGCGCCGGTGATCCCCGCCCGCAAGAACATATCGTTGTCGCGCAGGGCATTGAGCAGGGTCGGCAGAGCCGCCTCCGCCTCATCGCCGATTTGCCCCAGGGCCTTGGCCGCCAGGTAGCGCGTGCCGGGGTCGGATTGGCGTACCAGCTTAGTCAAGCCCGGGACGGCCGGCGCGTAACGATTTTCGCCCAGGTAGACGATAGCGGCGGCGCGCGCCTCCGCGTCTTCGCCATTATTTAATGTCGTCCAGGCTTCTACAACCGTTTGAAATGAGGTCATCCAGTATACCTTCCCGATTCTGCGATAATCTGTAGGGGCTACCTATCAGGCCGCCCTGCATCGCCGTTGCTGGGCGCCGTTACCAACCAATCCCCGATGTCGAAGCCGGATCTTGCGGCTGATTACGATAACGGATCTCGAAATGCAAATGGGGACCGGAGGAGTTTCCTGTGCTGCCCACATAACCGATGATTTGTCCCGCGCCCACGACCTGGCCACAGCCGACAGCGCGGCTGCTCATGTGGCCGTAAAGCGTCGACCAAGGTCCATGGCCAATGACGACAGTGGTGCCATAGCCCCAGTTATTCCAGCCGGCGTAGAGGATGGGACCGCCATTCGCCGCATAGATTGGCGTGCCGGTCGGCGCCGAGATGTCGATGCCACTGTGCCCGGCATAGTAGCCGCGGACGTAGGTGCCGTTGGGTAGGGGATTAACCCAGCGCGTGCCGCCACCGGAGCGGGCGCCGCAGCTGAAGGGACTGCCGGGGTCGAAGGCGACCACGTTGCCGGCGCCATCCTGCTGCACCGGCGCGTTCCAGGTGATGATCTCGCCCTCGCCGCCGGGGATGAACAGGCGCGTACCGCTCGGCAGGAGCGTCTCGGGCGCGATATCGGGCAGCTCGTTCGCGGGCGAGTCAATGATGGCGTAGGGATCATCGACCTTGTATTGCTCGGCGATGGCGCGGATATCCTTGCTCTGCGTGCGAATGACCGTATGGCAGGCGCCATCGGAGGGCGGAATATTGACGATATCGCCCGGCCGCAACACCAGCGCCAGACGGTAATCGTTGCACCAGGCGATCGACTCCTTCTTCAATCCATAGCGATTGGCGATGCCGGCAATGGTGTCGCCGCGCTGGGCGACATAGCTGGTCATCTTCGAGCGGGCGCGATTGGTGATGAGCGTGAAGGGATCGTAGTTCAAACCCTCGGCGGCGGAGGGATCGGGCGGCGTTGCCAGCAGCTCCAGTATTTGCGCGGCGCTAATCGTCGGCTGCTCCGCGGCCGGTTCAGCATCTTGCATCGCTATAGTCGGCTCGGCCGCGATGACTGTCTCGGGCAGCAGGGTCAGCGTCGGATTTCTCGCATCATCCGTGACGGCGACCGGGCTGGCGACAGTGACGGGCGGCGCAGTGAGCACCAGGTAAACGGCGGAGAGGGAGAGTCCGATTGCCAAGAGCAAACAGAACCAGCCGAGGAGCCGGCGCCAGCGGGGCAGGGATTTCGAGGATCCATAAGGCGAAACCTGTATCGGTCCGCTTTGGCGCTGAGAGCGGCGTCTGCGCATCAATGTCTCCCTGTCGACAGGAACGATAAACCTAGCCTAGCGGACATGTTCGGACGGGTCAAGCGATCGCGGGTCAAGCATCGGATTGATCGGATTCGGCATCAAATTTGATCACATCAATGGCGAAGGGCAACTGCGGGCGCGTGCCAAAAGCCAGGCCGAACTGATTCCAGTTGGTTACATAGAGGCGATTGCGCGTTCCGTCGTAGGTGACATCGCTGGCGCCGCGGAAGTCTTTCGCCAGCATCACCAGCTCGCCATCCGCGACACGGGCGACGCGATTCCAATTGAGCAGCGCAATGTAGATGTCGCCGTCGGGCGACAGGGCGATGCCGTCAAAGCCGAAGTCGCTCTTCTGGGCGGCGCCGCGCAGCAGCGTGCGTCTGTCGCCCGGGGGACCGTCCGTGATGTCGACGCGGTAAACTGATTCGTCCGCGGGGTCGGCGATCACGAGCGCGTTATTGGCGCGATCGTAGGCGATGCCGGTGATCTCGCATTTTTCGCGGCAGGGGGCGGCCCACCAATAGACATCGCCTCGGTGGCCAAGGGGCTCACCCATCATAGAATAGCGCAGCACATGCCCCAAGCGGTCACTGATATAGATGCGTCCTTCGCTGTCAACCGCGATATCATCGGGGAGAACATTTCCGAAGAATGCCTCTGACCGGATTTCGAAAAGCGGCGCCAGGTCGCCATCGGCGTAGCGCCAGACCAAGGCGCCTTCCGCGTTCAGTGGCGCGATGCGGTCGAGGATGTAGAGCGCGCCATCGGATGCGGAATCGAGTCCAGAAACGGCGCCGATGCGCTCGCGGCTACCGGGGAGCTCTCGCCGGTCGCCGTCCGGGCTGATCGACCAGAGGGCGCCGGTTTCATAGCTGCCGGTGTAGAGCGTACCGTCGGCGTCAATCGCCAAGGCGGCCGGGTAGGCGTCATCATCGGGCAACGTTACAAACTCGGAGACGCTGAGGTTCTTGGCGACGGCCACCGCTTGCGAGCGGGGCGCAGAGCCGATGACGAACCAGGTCATGGCGACGATGAGCGCGGCGCCGAAAGCCAGCGAGAGCAGCAGGAAGAGCAGGGCGCGCAAACGCGAGAAAGGGGCGGGTTTGGGGTCGCTGTCGCTCATCGACTATACCGAACAGTGCCATGCCAAAATGCCGCCGTATTGTAGTCCAGATTGCGGCGCGCTGACCATGCTCAGAGGGCGAACCGACGAAACGAAACTGGATTCACAATCGGGCTGGAAACGTCAGCCAGAGCTTCCGGGGAGTTGCCAACGTCTACACCCCAGGGCTGGAGAAACTGCGGACGGCGCCGGGCGAAGTCGGCAATATCCTATTCTTGCCGTTCGGGCTGGTGGTGCTCGTTCTGTCCTTGCGCGGGGATTAAGCCTCCAACTCCGTGCCGGGGACACTGACCGGACTGCGCCCGCCCGGCTCAGCCTCGCCGAGCAGAACCTCGGCCGCCACCCGCGCCGCGCAGGGACGAAAACTAAAGCTGCAGATATAACTGCTGATCTCGGCGAAATCCGCTAACTCATAGGGATCGCGCAGCGCGACTACAACCAGGCGGTCGCCGGCGTCTTCGTGCAAGGCGCGCACGATGGGCTTTTGCAGCGACTGATCGAAGTCCATGCCGGGCAGGGTGTAGTTCTCGGTCACCGCGATCACGGCGCCGGCGCTGGGAATGGCATCCCTATCGAATTCTTCCGCTGTGATGACGCTCAGGCCAGCGCATTTTGCGGCCAGCGCACTGGCGAAAACATCAAAGGCGGCGGCCGCTTGATTGGGACCGATGCCGCGCGTTTGCGTCAAGACATCGTAGGCGCTGCGTTTGGTCGTGTTGACGAGTGTCATCGGCGCGGCGGGGTCGAGTGGCAGCAGATCGTTTCGGTCGCGCAGGACGCTGACGGCGCGGCACGCTACAGCAAGCTCAATCGCGCGGTGCTCATCGCCGCCGACGATTGCCGTCTCTGGCAGGGGCGCTGTCGAAAAGCTGGATTCGCTTTTCAGGCGCAGCACGCGGCGCAGGGCATCATCGACGCGCTCGGCGCCGATTTCGCCATCTTCGACGGCGCGGACGACGGCGCGGATCAAGGCGCGCTGATTCTCCAGGTATTGCCCGGCATCGTGATCGTAATGTTCCTCGGCCAGCATCATCAAATCGACGCCGGCCTTGAATGCTTGAATGACCGCGTCAATCGGATCGTAGTGGCGTTTCATCGCGCCCATGTTCATGCTGTCGGAGACGATCAAGCCTTCAAAGCCCAGCTGGCCGCGCAGCAGGTCGCCCAGGATGATGGGCGAGAGCGTGGCGGGGCGTTCGGCATCGAGGGCGCTGAAGATGATATGCGAGGTCATGACAATTTTGGCGCCCGCTTCAATGCCGGCGGCGAAGGGCGGCAAATCGATCTTGTTGAGCTCGTCGCGGTTCCGCGTCACGGTGGGCAAGCCGCGATGACTATCGAGCCTGGTATCGCCGTGGCCAGGGAAGTGCTTGAGGGTAGCGATGCTGCCGTTCTCCTGGATGCCTCGCACGGCGGCGGCGGTCATGGCTGCGACCGCTTCGGACTTTTCGCCGAATGAACGCATGCCGATGATCGAATTATGCGGGTTGGAATTGCAGTCGGCGGCCGGTCCCAAGACGACATTCAAGCCGACGGCGCTGGTCTCGCGCGCGATCACGCTGTACATATCGTAAGCGCATTGCGAGTTGCCGGTCGCGCCGAGCGCCATATTGCCTGGTCCCATTGCGCTTTCGGCGGTCATCACCGACCAAGTCCCCTCTTGATCGCAGCCGAGCAGCAGCGGGATGCCGAGGCGCGTGTTGCGCGCGAAAGATTGCAGCTCGTTGCATAGCGTGACGGCGGCGGCGGCGGTCGGCACATTGTCGTCGCTGATGTAGGCGCCACCGACCAGGTGCTCTTCCATCAGGATGCGGGCTTCATCCAGTTGGTCGCCGGCGAAGGCGAGCATGAACATCTGGCCGACTTTTTCTTCGATTGTCATGGAGCGAATTGTGGTTTGGATATCTGTCGATAGCGGTCTAAGCATCGTTCTCTTTGTCTTCCAATCGCTTCGGCTTTTGAGTGCTATCACTATTTGATCTGGACGGCAAGCTCAACTGCTCTCTAGCTGCTTTCATCTCCAACTCGTGGCGATCTTTTCTGATTTGGATGTCTAATTCTTGTTCCCTTCTGGCTATTTGATTATCCCAAATCCCTCTGAGAAAGTCAGTAACAGACGGCAAGGCCTGAGCGAATGCCAGTGTTGCGATGACGAACACATTAGGAGGATTCAACGTTATGATATGGGCAATCGCCACAATCGTGGTGATCGTCACAATAGTTTCGCAATTAGAGCATTATTGCGGAACGAAACTATTGCTTTCTGTTCTCGTTCCGCCATTGACATCAGACGATCGGCACTGCCTGCATGCACCTCTTCATAGCGAGCAAACTCCTCCGCGGATGGAATTGGTCCCGAATAGCTTTTAAGTTCTCGAACTGATCGACTAAAGCCAACTTCATTCTCTTTTTCTCGAGCTTCAGGCATCGTGCAGGACATTTCTATTGCGGTCTGAGTTTTCAGTCACAGTTTTATAGTCCCGCACTGCTATTTCGAGGTACTTTCCAACGAAAGTCCATGCCTGGCTCACGTCGGACTGGCCGTATCGGTGCGCAGAAGGAAGGCGATAAGACGCTGCTACAACCGCAGGCACACCTACTACGCCAGTTACACCATCCAAAATAGCATCTGTCCGCGCTTGCCGCCTCGCGTTCATAAATGAACCCTCTCGCTCACAATGGCACCTATAAATCTAACATACAGGAGTTACTTAAAGATAACATTAGAATTGCCGCAAAAGCAATATCATAGAGCAAGGGGGAGAGTTGATGTCAGGCATCACTTCACCGCGCCCATCGTCAAGCCACGGACGAGGTAGCGTTGGAAGAAGAGCGCGATCAGGAAGGGCGGCAGCATGGTTACGACGGCGGCGGCCGACATGTCTTCCCAGGCGACCTCGTACTGGCCGATGAACAAGGTCAATACGATTGTCAGCGGCTGCGAGTCGTCGGTGCGCGTGAAGATCAGCGGAATCAGAAAATTATTCCAGGTCGAGAGCATAGCCACGAGAAAAACAGCGACCATGCCGGGGCGCGCCAAAGGCAGAACAATGCTGTAGACAAGGCGCCAGCGATCGGCACCATCGACGCGGGCGGCGTCCTGAATCTCGCTCGGGATATCGCGCACGAATGTGGTCATCAGCCAGACGGAAAGCGGCAGCAGCAGCGTCACGAAGATCAATATCAAGCCGACCAGCGTATCGACCAATTCCAATTGGGACATGAGGAAAAACAGGGCGATCAAGGAGACCCAGATCGGCAGCGGTATCATCAGCATGATTAGCAGAAAGATGATGTTCTTGCCTTTGAAATCCATGCGGGCGAAAGCGTAACCGGCGCCGGTCGCCATCAGGGTCACGATGCCGGCCGAGGCGACGCTGATGATGGCGCTGTTGCGCAGACCGGTGCCCATTAAATGGGCGGTGGGCGAGAAGCCGCCGGCGCGGAATTTCGCGCCTTGTGTGAAGATCGTCTGATAGGATTCGAGCGTTGGCTGGCTGGGGAACCAAATCTTGTAGGGACGGGCGTAGAGTTCCTGGCGAGTCGAAATGCTGCTGACCGCCACCCAATAGATCGGCGCCAGCGCCCAGATCAAGACGACCGCGCAAAGGATGTATATGAGGGCGAGGCGGAGGCGTTCCTGACCGCGGAGACCGAGTGTCATGCCTCTTGCACCCCCTGATTGTAGACGCGCATGACGAAGATCAGCCCGACCGCCAGCGACATCAGCAGGATGATATAGGAGAGCGCCGCGCCCAAACCGACGCGCAGATCGCGGAAGACCAGTTCATAGTTGTAAAGCATCAGCGTCTTGGTGAAGGGATTCATTCCGCCGCCGGCTGATCCGCCTGCTGTCAGCGTCCAGATGACATCGAATATCTGGAAAGCGGCGATGAATTCGACCACCAGGGCGATGCCGAATGAGGGCAGCAAGAGTGGAATGGTGATGTAGCGCACCCGTGAGAGCGCGCTGGCGCCATCGACCTTGGCGGCGTCGTAGAGGTCATCGGGGATGCTTTGCAAGCCCGCCAGCAAGATGATGGTGGGGAAGGCGTAGCGCGTCCAGGTCTGCACGACGGTGACCCAGATGATCAGGTGTTCCGGCTCGCGCAGCCAATACTGATATTCTTGAATAATGCCCAATTGATAGAGAAAGCCGTTGAGCGCGCCGTATTCGCCGTTGAGCAGCCAGCCCCACAAAAAACCATTGACCACGCCCGGCAGCATCCAGGGCAGGAACGTCAAGGTGCGCACGACGCCGCGGCCCGGGAAGCGCTGGTTCAACAGCATGGCGATGCCGAAGGCGACAACCATTTCCAGCGGCAGCGTGATGATGACAACTTTGAAGCTGCGCCCGGTGACTTCCCAGAACTCGTCGTCTTCGATCAGTTTGACATAGTTGTTCAGCCCGACCGGTTTCGCTGGCCGGCGGACGCGCAGGTTGCGATTGGTCAGGCTTTGGCCGAAGGTGTCGATGGCGGGGTAATAGATGAAAAGCGCGATCAGGAGGATGATCGGCAACAGGACGACAGCGACGTAGATGGAGTCTGATGAGAAGATGCGGCGAGATTGCAAGCGGGTCGCACCTACATGAACTCTGATAATTGCGGAGGGGGCGGCCAATCAAGACCGCCCCTACAGTGATCTTGTTGTCCTACTCGTACTCTTCCTTGAGCGAATTCCACTCGGCGGCGAGGGCGTCAATCAAGTCGTCGGCCGCGGCGCCGGTCTGCATCGCTTCCTTGATTTCTTCGCTCACGAAGGCCGCCCATGGACCCCACCAGAGCGCGAAACGCGGCAGCTCATTGGTGTGCATGCTTTGCTCGACGATCTCGTCATAGCCCTGGATGACGCCTTCTTCGTTCAGCGCGGCGGCAACTGACACGCGCGAGGGATAGAGACCGAAGGCATTGTAGATATCGGTCTGCGTGCCTTCGCTGACATACCACTTGATGAATTCCCAGGCGGCGTCAACATTTTCGCTGTCGACCGAGATGCCGATGCCGGCGGGGAAGCTCCAGGTATTGCCGACTTCGGGCAGTACCAGGTACTTGCTGTCGGGCGCTTGCTGTGAGCGTTCGGGATTGTTCGCTACCGCCAGCGAGCCCTGCCAGGCTTGGTGGAAGGTGCCGACGCCGCTCCAGAACAGCGCGTGCTGGTTGATGCTGCCCGCCAGAATCTCGGGGCTGATCAGGTCATGATCGAAGAAGGTCTTCAGCAGCGCCATCGCCTCGCGGCCCTTGCTGCCTTCATCGGCGAAGACCGGGTTGAGATCTTCATCGAACATGGGGTCGCCCATGCTCAGCGCCATCAGCCACCAGGACCAGGAGATCGCGCCGAAGGCGATCGGGTAATCGTCGACGCCAGCCGCTTTAATCGCCATCGCCTGATCGTGCAGCTCGGCCCAGGTGGTCGGGCCTTCATCGAAGCCGGCTTCGGCCAGGCGAGCGGCGTTGTAATCCATCATCACCAACTGCAGGTAGGTGGGGATGGCCATGACATCGCCGTCGACAGTCCAGAAGTCGAGCTTTTCGAAGTCGTCCGTGTTCAGATCGCTCATTTCGATCAGGTCGTTCAGCGGCAGCATGTTGCCGGTGGCGACGACATTGGACGGACCTTCTTCGGTGATGAAGATGACATCAGCGGGCGCCTCGCCGGCCGCGGCCGAGACTTGTACGCGGCTGTAGAGATCGGCCATTTGCACCGACTGAATTTCAACGGTGATGCCGCTCTCTTCCATGAAGGCATTGAGGGCGTCTTCGTTCGGTGGCACGCCCCAGGGCGGCGCCAGGAACGAGATGGCGCTGTCCTGCGCCGCTGCCGGCCCCGCGAAGCCCAGCGAAAACAGGAATATGAGCAGAACTAGCAAACTGGCAAGTTTCGAAGTCTTCATTTCAGTTCTCCTTTAGTGTAATCGCTTCGTCGAGCAACGGGACACACGGATGAAAACCACCTTACGCGTGAAACGGGCGAGTTTCGCTGAGTGTCCTAGCTGACAACAATTATATTCGCTTTGCAACAGTGACGCAAAATTGCTACTGCCATTGGCTTCGGCGCGCCATGCGGCACAAGACAAATAAGCTCGCTCTTAGGTATGCCCCAGAAATTGTACGGGTGGACAGGGTGTCTCATTAGCTGGATCAGCTAGTCCGTGTGAAAGACCTCCTCGATCGTCTTCCACCATTCACCTTCGGCGCGGTCTTCCAGCGGGCGCTGCATCGGTCCGCAGACCGCCCACCATTTCTGAGTCGTCTCGTCCGCCGCGATCCTGGCCATATCGCCTTCGTAATCAGCGCCAATGTATTCGAAGTAGGCGAAGAGCATATCATGATAGCGAAAGATTGAATAATTACGCATATTGCATTCGTGGATCTTCGCCAGCACAGCGGGCCAAACGTCCGCGTGCAGGCGGGTATACTCTTCGACGTGCTCGGGCTTGATGCCGATAACCTGTCCAAAACGTTTCATATCTTTTACTCCTAGCGCGTATCGCAACGCGTCGATCTGCGTTGATGACGATATTATGCGCCAGCGTCGCGCTTATGGGCAAGTCCCCGCCATCTTCACAGGCCGATGTCTTCGTTCCAGAGCGCGGAATTGGCGCGCATGAAGTGATCCACGCTATTCGCTTTCCGCCGGCATCAGCGAGAGATACTCTACAAAGCGCTCATCGAGCGCGCTGATGAAATGCGCCAGCAGCCGGCCCGTGCGCTCAATGTCTTTGAGATCCAGCGTCTCCACTGGCGAGTGCATATTGCGCAGGGGGATGCCCAGCAGCGCCGTTGGAACGCCGCCGCGCGACACCTGTATCGCCCAGGAATCATAGCCGGCGCGGGCTGGTATGATATCGGCCTGCCACTTGATGTCGTAGTATGCGGCGATGTCTTGCAGCCGCTTCACCATTTTGGGATGGAAGTTGGCGCCGATGCCCATCAGCGGTCCGCCGCCCAGTTTTATCGCCGTCGATACACCGGGCTGCTCGGCAAAGCCGACATCGAGCGCGATGGCGCAATCCGGCGCGATGTGGTTGGCGGCGGTAGCGGCGCCGCGCAAGCCCACCTCCTCCTGCACGGTCGCGACCGCCATGACATCCCAGCTGTGATTCATATTGCGCAGCAGCTCGAGACAAGCGGTGATGACAGCGACGCAGCAGCGATCGTCCATTGCTTTTGAGGCCACCACCCGCCCTTTGAGATCGATCATCGGTCCCTCGACCGTGACCAGGTCGCCAATGCTGACGAGCCGCTCGACTTCTTCGGCGGGCAAACCGACATCGACCACGAGCGAGTCAATCGGCTGGTACTGTCTGCGATCGGAAGCGGTCTGCATGTGGGGCGGCATAGTCGCCACGACGCCGGGCAGAGCGCGCGCGCCGTGCACCAGCACCGGCTGCGCCAGCATGACGCGTGGGTCGATGCCGCTAATGCGATGCAGGTAGATGAAGCCGTCTTCGATTTCGCGCACCATCAAGCCGATCTCGTCCATGTGGGCGGCGAGCATGATCTTGCGCCCCTTGTCCGTCGGGGTCGTCGCCCGCTTGATGCCGATCAGGCTGCCGAGGCGGTCGCCCTCGAATTCATCGACCAGGTGCGCCCATTCCTTGCGCAGCAGCTCGGCGACCGGCGCTTCGTAACCGCTGGGCGCGTGAGTTTCAACGAGGCGTCTGAGGTGCTCTTTGGGATTGTACATGGGGCGGTGCTCCTCTTTGCTGACAGGGGACTTGGAGATTCTACCACAGGGCGCGCGCCTGGCGTTCGCAATAGGCTTCTGCGACCCGGTCGTGCTGCATTTGGATCAGGTCTTCCTCAAGCCGGGCAAGCAGGGCATGGGTACGAATTGGCATCAAGACAATGCGTACTTTCAGATTGAGGATCCGCTTCAGGGTACGGCGATGTGGACGGCGAAGATCGGCTTTCCGTTGGGCAAGCGACCTTATCTCACCGGTGACGCGGCGGCGGGTGGGTTGAATGAACACGGTGGCGGCGTAGCGGGCACTTGGGAGTAAGAAGTCGCGGCGGTACTAAGCCGCTAGCCACATAGGCACAGAGGAAAGCCGGCGATCCAACGCATCCCCCGGCATAACATGTTCGAGCATTACCGCCCGTATTCCTGCTTGCCGAGTATGATCTGGTTCAGGCAGGTGAATCGCGTGGCGCCGGTGTGGGCTACTGTGGCATCAAGCCTTGTACCACTGCTGGAAGATCCAGGTAGATGCCAATGACTAGCGCGATCAAGAACCAGAGCAAGCGTTTCACCCACTCCATGTCGGTTTCGAGTCGTGATAAGCGACCGTCGCTCCCAACCGCAATCTCAGTGCTTGACCGCACCGCTTCAGAATGCGGCATTACCTTTTCGCTCACTGAGATCTCCTACCTTGTGACCACTAAACACGATTAGGTTTTGCCATAGTTGAGCCGGCGCGTCTAATACGCGCAAAGCCGCGGCGCGCTACCGGCCGTATTCCTGCTTGCCGAGTATGATCTGGCTCAGGCGGAACATGTCCGTGCGCGAGGTCATATCAAGGCTGATCGGCGTGACCGATATGACCGCGTCATTCAGCAGGGCATAGACATCGCTGTCGGGCTCGGCGCCGGTGGGGTCGCTATTGTACTGGTAACCGAGCTTGCCCGAATCGTGCAGCGCCAGGCGTTCGGGACGGGTCGGCCAGTAGACGCGCCGGCGCGACAGGCGGGTCAAGCGCCATTGGGTCTCGCTGGTCGCGCCCGCGGGCACATCGATCTTCAAGACATCGACATCATCCGGCAAGGCGCTGTGCGCCATGAGCCAGCTGCCGATCTGCAGGGCGAACTCGGCAGCCACACTGAAGTCCACCGAGTTCGAGTAACTGCGGTGCAGGTCCGTCGGTGTCTGCTGGCTGACGGCGAGCGCTGGTAGCCCGAGGCTGGCCGCTTCCAAAGCCGCGCCAACCGTGCCCGATATGGTGACGCCGTTGCCCGTGTTTTCGCCATAGTTGATGCCGGATACCAGCAGCGCTGGCGCTTGGTCCGCCAATTCCAGCACGGCGTGTTGCACCGCCTGCGCCGGCGTGCCATCCACCGCGTAGGCGCAGCAGTCTTCGCAGTCGATCGGCGCCTCGTAGGGGAAGATGCGTCCCTCGCTGTAATGGGGCATGCTGCGCCCCATGCCCGATTGCTGCTCGCGCGGCGCTGTCACGAGGAGATGCCCTAGGCCCTGGAAGGCTTTGACAGCCGCCCACAGGCCGGGTGACTCAATGCCATCATCGTTGGTGAACAAGATGATGGGCTTGTCAGCTTGCGACATATTGGAGTCCTTGAGGATCGCAATTGCGTACGACAATGCGCTACAGGCTAAGGCAAAAGGATTAAGTCCGCAAGTGCTACCATGACAGGCATGTTAAAGTTCTGTTTACGGTTGGCGCAGCTTTTGCAGTTGAAGACCATCGAGGAACGCGCGTGATGCAATCTGAAGCTGATCGTTTCGCGGAATTGATTCGGCGGCATCGGCCGGATTTCGCCTTCGAACGCGCAGATCGAATGCAATCTTCCGGGCAGTTCAATACGGTGCTATCTATTGATGCCAAGTGGATATTCCGTTTTCCCAAGAGTCCGGGCGCGGCTGCCGACCTGGCGTGTGAACTGGAGATCCTGCCACGCTTGCGGGGGAGACTGCCCCTGCCGATTCCTGAACCATGCTTTCATGCCCTCGATTCCGAGAGCGGAGAATTGCTCTTCATGGGCTACCCGCTCCTGCCCGGCGAGCCGCTTCTGCGGGAGAAATTCGCCGAGCTAAAGGATGACGAAGCGCTCCTGGAACGTATCGCGAAAGACCTGGCGCTTTTCTTGCGGACGCTGCACGCGATCGCGCCGGCTGACCTTGGCTTGACGACCGGCAAGGAAAACGCGAAGGATGAATGGGCGCGGATATACGCTGACCTGCGCGAGAAGCTCTATCCACATATGCGAAGCGATGCCCGTGAAGCGCTGCGGCGAAACTTCGAAACGGCGCTGAATGACGCGGACTTGTGGCACGCCGCCGAATGCCTGATTCATGGCGACTTTGGGACGGGCAATATCCTCTACCGCGATGGGCGCATCAGCGGCGTCATTGATTTCGGATTCTGCGGCTCCGGTGATCCGGCGCAAGACCTCGGTGCTTTGCTCGCGAGCTACGGCGAGCCCTTCGGCGAGCAGCTCCTCCGTCACTATCCGACGCTGCGAGCTGGCTTGCGGCGGGCGCGTTTCTACCAGAGCAACTACGCGCTGATTCAGGCGCTGTACGCTCTGCGCGATGGCGATGAAGCCGAGTTCGAGGACGGGATGCGGGATTACGTTTAGGGAATTGCCACAGAGGGCGCGTAGGTCGCGTAGACACTGACCGCCGACGCCCACAAGACCGCCGGCATAGAGGGAACTGGACGACTGACGGGGTCGCCACGGCGCGACGGATCGCAACGGAATAACGCACCCCATCAATGCATCCATGCTATACTGCTAACAAATTTGCCTACCGAGCACAGCAAGCAGGCCCCCTTATGGCAGAGATTAGTTTGAGCGCGTATCAGAACGAGCTTGAGAGCCTGTTGGGCGAAAATCGCTATGACGAAGTGATCGCGCATGCCCGCCACATTCTCAAGTCCCAGCCCAAGAATCTGCGCGCCTATCAGCAGTTGGGCGACGCGCTGGTCGCGAGCGGGCGCTGGGAGGAAGCCAGCAGCGTGCTCCGGCGGTCGCTGGGGGCGCGGCCGCAAGATTTTCACAGTCATTCGCAGCTGGCGCGCGCTTTCCAAAACCAGGCTGAATACGACCGCGCCATCTGGCATGCCGAGCGGGCGCTGGACCAGAAGCCGGGCGATCAGGAGACGATCGGGCTCGTCCGCGAGCTCTATCGCGTCCATCGGAATGAGGAGATCGATCGCCTGCAGCTGACCGCCGCCGCCCTGGCACAGCAGCACATCCGCGGCAACCTGTTGACGGAGGCGCTGGATACCCTGGCGACGGCGCTGGAAAGCAGCCCGGAACGCATTGACCTGCAGCTATTGCGGGCGCGTGCGCTCTGGCTCGATGGCCAACGCATGGACGCCGCCGAAACCGCGCTCGATATCCTGGATCGGCTGCCTTACGCGATCGACGCCAATCGCATCATGACCGAGCTGTGGCTGGCGGAACAGCGCCCGTCAGACGCGCAGCTTTATCTCAAGCGCATCGAAGATCTCGACCCCTATCTGGCGCATCAGATGGCGACCGGCGAGGAAGCGTCTGAATCCCTCTTGATGCTAGAGCGGCTCGATTACAGCGCCATTGCTCCGCGCGAGCGAGAAATCGTCAACCCGGAATGGCTGGACAGCCTGGGCGAATCGCGCGATGAAGCGGCGGGGTCGGACGAGGCCGGCGGTGGATTGGGCGCCCTGCTCGGGATTGATGAAAGCGAGCAGGCGCCGGTAGAAGCTGTCACCGACGGTCTCGCTGATTTGCTCTCTGACGAGCAGGTCGAAGAATTGTTCAGTGAATTGGTGATTGGCGAGCCGGTCGCCGCGGTCAGCGAGGCGCGGCCGGCCGATGATGAAGCCGAAGCACTGTTTTCTTCTATGGAAGAACAAGGTTTCATCGAGAGGGCTTCTCCGGTGGCGGACGCGGGTGAGGAACCGCAGCGCTTCGACGATGACGCTGAGGTGCTTGAATTTGTCGCCCAGGCAAGCGCGGAAGACGATGACGCTGAAAGGGCCGAAACGGATGACAGGCGCGCTGAACTGGATGGCGATTTGGCCGACCTGCTGGAGCGGCTAGACTCCTCTGAAGAAGACGGCGACTGGATGGCCGATATTCAGGGTGGCAGCCTGGCGCTTGAAGCTGAGGACGAATCTCTGGAGTATATCGACGATTTCGAGCGCGAATGGGTGAAGGCCGGTCAAGACGAAGATGCCGGTGGCGCGCCCTGGTTATCGGCCGCAATGCGCGAGGCGCTGGATCAGAACGGCGACCTGGACCTCTTCGGCGGGGACGAACAGCTGCAAAACTTGCTCAACCTCGATTCCGATACCGAGCCGCTGCGCTTGAGTGACATCGAAGACTGGCTCACCGCCGAGCCGGAAGGCGCGGCCGATGAATCCGGCGAGCGCTTCCTGGATATGGAAGACGAACTGTTGCATTCGCCGCCGGCTGATTCCTGGTTGGGAGACGATGAGGCGGCGAGTGGCGAGTCGCTGCTGAGCCCCGCTGAAACTGATGACCCCAATAAACGCAACGCCGAGTTGATCGAGGGCTGGGGCGCCGAACTGGGCGACGATGACGATGATGACCCCTATGTCGATTGGCTGCGCGACGATCCCAACGAGTTGCATGACACTGAACTGGGCATCCTCTCGGCGCCGGCTGATGACGAAGCGGGGACCTCCGATCGCCCGGGCTCAGCGGCAGAGGCGCGGGCGCGCGCCTGGGGCTTGGACGATGCGGATCAATTGGCTGATTTCGTAGAAGAAGCCGGCGGGGGCGACGGCGCGCCGGACTGGTTGAATGCGGTCGTGCCGGGGCTGGACCGCGAGAACGATGCAGCAACCGATGACGTGAACGAGTACGCCCGTCCGATGTCATCGACGGGGGTGGAATTCGCCTGGGTCAGCGATCTCGTCGAAGAAGAGACCGGCGAGATGAAGGCAGTCGACGCGGACGAAGCGGCCGAGACGCCTTATTTCCGCTTCAGCAATCAGCCCGCCTGGTTGAGGTCCATGCAAGAACGCTCAGGCGAAAATCCTGCCCCTGTGGCTGGCGTGACCGCCCTCAGCCTCGACGAGGACATCGAGGCGCTCGATCTGGAAGATCTCACCTTTGATGATTACTTCAATTTCGATACGCCGACGGATAAACTGGATGCGATCAGCCTCGACGAAGATACTCAGCAGCTGAGCTTCGTCGGCCTCGATTGGGACGATTACTTCGACTTGGAGTCGCCAACTGAAAAGACCATCGCCATCACGCTGGATGAGGATGCGGACGAACTCAATTACGCTGCGCTTGGCGTCGATGATGCCGATTTCGATTTCGAAAAGGCGACCAGTGAAACGCAGGATTCGGGCGCTGACATCGACTTCAATGACATCGAATTGGGCGCTGACCTGATCGCCGATGCGGATCAGGAGGCGGAGATGCCCCCGACCTGGCTCAACTACGGTAGCCGGGACCGTGATGATCGAGACGATGATGATCCCGATCGCAATCGCAGAGGCGACTAAAGGACGCTATAATCCGCATCCGCGCTAATCGATATAATTGCGCTGCGGTTCCATCGCCTAGCCGTCTCCACCGCGGGCGCACTGAAGGCTCCCGCTGGGCGCTTGCATGCACGATTGACAGGTTCTATGTTTGAAGACCCCGAATTGCCCGATTTCGATTCCATGTCGCAGGAAGAGCTGATCGAATGGCTGGAAGAGCTGGCGAAAATCCAAGCCGCCGCCGCCTCCGAATTCATTGATGACGCCCCCGATGCGGGCGGGGAGGGCGAGCCTGATAACCCCGCCGACGAGGCGGATGAAGCATGGTCCGCCTGGCTGGATGATTCGGGGAGCGCGGCCGCTTCGGGTACGCCGACCGAGGGCGATGCCACCGTGGGTGAGAATTTCGAGGATGCGGACGAAGAGACGCCGGTCGAGCTGGCTCGCTTTGACAAGAGAGAGCGCGGTCCCCTCGATGCCGAAGCGATGGCATGGCTGGCGGAAATCAGCGCTGCCGAAACCGAAGAAGAATTGCCCGAAATCACCGATTATCGTCCGCCGGAACGACAGCCGGAAAATCTTGACGAATTGCTGGCGCAGGGCGAACAGGAAGATCCACTGGCCTGGCTGGACAGTCTGGGCAAAAGAAACGCCGGACCGCGCCTGCCGATGCCGATAGAGAGCGAACCAGGG
>JAAXID010000243.1 GCA_012270545.1 Anaerolineae bacterium
CCTGCGCCACTGCAGCCGACGCGCTCTGCCGCAACTTCTGCCAGATCCAGCTCACCGCCAAGACATCGCCTGCGGTCGCCTCTGCAGGCATACCTGGCGCTTCAAGCAAGAAAGCGAACGCTCCCGCCGTATCAACCGGCGCCGGCAAGATATTCCGCGTTTCAAAGTCCGCTGCGGACAATCGAAGACGCCGCGCGCCGATTTCGAGTTTCACATCTTGCGGATTGCCCGCGGCATTAATCAGGCTCAAGGCGCGCAGCGATTCGCTATCGTACAAGCCGACATCGAAAGTATATGCTGCAGGCAACGGCGGCGTGAATGCCGGCACCTCCAGCTCAATCACATCTTCGATATAGGCGCCCGGCAGCCAATTGCTCGTCGCCAAAGCACCCGGCGCATAGGAACTCGCTTCGGCTATGACAAGACCCTGAGGATCACGCATGCGAACGATGCTCGAGTAATCTCGATCTAAGGGCGCATCGCGCAAGCGCCAATAAAGCTTGAAGACGACAACCGGCTTCCCGATGTCCCCAGCCGGCATTTCAACCTCGAGCAGATCAATCGTATCACCGAAGTTGGCGAGCGCATCCGCTTCCCCGACGCTTCCAAAACGACTCCGCCGAATGGGTGTATCAGCCGCATCCAGCATTGCCGCTTTCAGCAAAAAGAGCGCGATGCCAATCGCTGCGAAGATCAACAGCCAATGCCGACCAGCTTCACCGCTTGCCTGTGGATCTGTCGTCTCAGGCGCCGGGCGTCGCCAAAGCAGCGTTGTCAGGATGGCGGTCGCCAAGCCGATTGCGCTAAGCAGGCTCGCCAGCGACTGTGCCGCCGTCGGCTCCAGCGACAGCAACAGCTCGAACTCGCCCGCGGGCGCCGCCAGCGCAAGCAAACCGGCCGGCGCCGCCGGAAAGACATCCACGGACTCTCCGTCGATAGTGGCCGACCAGCCCGGCACATAAAGCCAGTCGAATACGAGCGTCTGCGCTTCAGCTGAGCGCAATCGCAGCGTCGCCGACGTCCCCCGCCATTCCTGATCCAGCAGGCCCAAAGCCGCCGAAGGAAGCAACCGCGGAATGACATTACTCTCGTCAAATCGCTCTAGTAATCGATTCACGTCTAGCTGGCTGGCGTCGGCGCTGAGGGGCAGATACTCGGCGTAGGACGACAGCGCCAATTGGCCGCCTTCCCGCTCGAATCGCTGCACATCGCCGATGTCATCCGCATCAACATCATTATGGAAGAGCGTGTAGGTCCAGGGCATGGCGTAGAACATAAGAATCATCACAGCCCCGACAACGACAATTCCGCCCCGTCCGGCGCCCGAGCGAAGCCAAAGCAGCCACACGCCCAGCGCGCTCATCAGCGCGAGCAACAAACTCGCCAGTCCCAAGGCGCGCCAGGGAAACTGGGTAAAGCCGATCAAGGGGATATTCTCCCAGAGCCACGCGGAGGGCGCTGTATTGAGGAACAACAGGATCCCGACTACCACCCACATTGCAATCAGCAGCGAGCGGTAGTGGCGCTGAGGCGCGCGCCAGCAAAGCAAGGTACCGAGCGCCCCCAGGATCAACTGCACCCAGCCGAGGCTAATGGGCAGCGCCTGATTCTGCTGCGTCGGATCGGCGGTCTGCGGAAGCGCCAGGACTTCCGAAAGCGGCCGCAGATGGCGCGTGACATCAATGTGACCCAACTGCGTCGCGATCAGCGGCAGCTTGATTGTGTCCCTTTCGGCTAATGCCGGCAGCCAATAGAAGGCCGTCAGCATCAGCGCGAGCGCGCCCGCCAGCGCGAGACGAAGCAAAACCTTTCCACCGTCGTCTGCGCGCCAAGCCAGGAAGAAACAGTAGAGCGCCAACAGAGCCGCGCCATGCAGTGTGACAACCGTATGCAAGGGAATGAAGAGCGAGACGGCTGCCAGCGCAATCAAATAGTCCCATCGCCGCCCAGCGAAGGCGAGGCGCGTCAAGCCATAGAATGCGAAGGGTAGCGCCGCCAGCGCCGCCAACTCCGCAGTGGCGCCCCGTGTCACGCTGTCGAAGAGCAGATATGGAGAATAGACATAGGCGACGGCCGCGATCCAGCCACCCAGCTCCGAGCGCGTCCAAAGCCGCCCTAATAGATACATGCCCGTACCCGCCAACACGGTGAACAGGCACATGGACAGAAGCCAGGCGCCCAAGAAGCTCAAACCCAGACTATGCAGCAAAATCGCCGGATAATAAGCCAGCGGCGGGAAAAAATTGAAGAGGGGCGCGCCATAACCGTAGACGAGCCCGGACGAGAAGCGCGGCCAAAACGGGTGATCGACGCGCAGCGAATGCTCAAGCGCCACTGTTCGATGCAAATGCAGCAGCCCATCGGCCGAGTACGGCAGCAAATTCAATGTGAACGCCTGCATCGCCACCAGGCAAAGGCTGGTCATACCAGCGAGGAAAAGGACAATACGCAAAGCGCTTCTCAGAAAATCACGCTGGGAAGGCGACATCGAGGCTGAATTAGATGGCATGCGCCGCCGTAATATGCTCGCGGCCTGGCAGGACTATTGCCGTGCCATTTCCCGGTTCCGCAAGGATTCCTGAATCTCGAAGATCGAGCCGGCATTCTCCGGCTTCGGCAAGGGGATGCTCACCGGCACCGCCTCTTGCCGGGGGCTCACGCTCGGTTCGCCGCGAAGGACCGTGGCGCAGTAATCGTCATACGTGGCGCCCAGCAGCGGCCAAGAATCAAGCGAGCAGTATTCGAAGAGCAGCAGGCGGCGCGGATTCGCCGAGTGATTCGGCGTTGACGCGTGCAGCGTGCGGGCGTGATGAACGGTGATGCCGCCCGCCTTGACCAGGCACTTCGCCGTTTCTGCCACTTGGAAATCCGGGTCGCTCACCGCGCCGACGAAGACGCCGCTTTCATGATGACTATACAGCGCCCCCTTGTGCGAACCCGGCAGCATCAACATGCAGCCGTTCTCTTCAGTCATGTCGTCCAGGCAGACGCCCACAGCCAAAACATCATCATTCGTATGCGGATAGAAAGCCCAATCCTGATGCCACTCAACCGCGCTGCCGTGGTCCGGCTCTTTCATATTTAACTTGGTGTTATGACGTCTTACGCCGGGACCGACCAGTTGCTCGACGATATCCAGAATGCCTTTATGCCGCATCGTCTGGTCGTATACTTCATGCTGAGAGATCGGATTCTTGATGCGCCGCAGCCGCGGATGCTCAGCGCTGTGATTCGGCTCCAGGTCGAAGATCTCGTCGCTCTCAGCGACGCCGCGCGACCGCTCGACGAATTCGTCCGTCACCCGCCGCAGCGCCGCCAGCTCGTCATCGCTGAGCACATCCTCAACCACGATGTAGCCGTTCTCGTGATAAAAGGCGATCTGTTCCGCGCTTAACATCTTGTGTCTCTCCTCAAAGCCGTCCGCAGCAGAGTATGGTGCATTTAGGGTCCGCTGTCAACGAATAGGCACGGACGATAATTCAATTCGGGATTGCTGTGATCCCCTAGGACTGCCAGCCTAAATTCAAGCGGTTGCGCCTAATCCACGCCCATATCGAAAACATGATTGAGAAAGGCGAAGATATCCACCTGTTCTTCGATTCTCTTCCAAGTCGGCTTACCCTGGCTATGACCGGCTCTGGTTTGGACGCGCAACAGAATGACATTGTCGCTCTCATTGGCCTGTTGCAAGGCGGCGGCCAGCTTCTTCGAGTGCATCGGCACGACCCGATCGTCATGATCGGCCGTGAGAATCAGGATGGGCGGGTACGCTTGCCCGGCCTTGATGTTGTGCAGCGGACCGTAAGCCGTCAGAAACTCGAAGTGCTCCTTGCTGCTTTCGGCATCGCCATATTCGGTGGTCCAATAGCGTCCCGAGGTGAAGTACTTGAAGCGCAGCATATCGATAGTCGGCACATGACATAGAATCGCGCCATATAAATCGGGGCGCTGCGTCATGCAGACCGCCACCAGCAGACCACCATTGCTAATGCCCTCGATCGCCAGCTTCTTGTTCGAGGTGTAGCCCCTATCGATCAGATATTCCGCCGCCGCATGGAAGTCATCGTAAGTGTTCTGCCTGCCAGCAAACATGCCCGCGCGATGCCAGGCTTCGCCGTATTCGCCCCCGCCGCGTATATTGGCAACGACGGCGACTCCCCCGTTTTCAAACCAAACCGGCAGCCAACTGCGGTACCAGGGGGTTTGACTGTAGTGATAACCGCCGTAGGCATACATGATTGCCGGGTTGTCGCCATTCAAGTCCAATCCCTTTTTGGCGGTGATAAAGATTGGAACCTTCGTGCCATCTGGCGACTGACAGAATGCCTGTGTTGTTTCGTAGCGGTCGGGGTCAAACGATGGCACAGTCGCCTCGAACAGCGGTTGCATTTCACCAGTCGCGAAATCATATTGCATTATCTCGGGCGGCTGCAGAAACGAGGTCCAGGCGATGAACATGCTGTCATCCTTGGGCGAGGCATAGGCGCCGGCGTGCGCGCGCTCGCCCACGGAGCCCAACGTTGGCATCGCCAGCTCGCGATCGAACGAGCCATCTTTGTTGTAGATCTTGATCACATGTTGAACGCTGCGCATCGCGGTCACCACAAACTGCTGATTCACGATGGAGACGCCGGCGATGGCTTCACCGTTTTCCGACACCACATCCACCCAGTTTTCGGTGGCCGGATTCTTGATATCCACCGCGACAACGCGCCAGTTCAAGGCGCCATTGGTCGTCAGGATGTAAAAGATGTCGCCGTCGTTACCGATGAAAATGTACTCGGCATCCAGGTCATCAAAGAGTCGAATGAAATCGCCCTCATCGTCGATCGCTTTGTAAAACAGGCGGTTGGCGATTCTAGATTCCCAATTGATGGTGAGAATGAGATAACGATCATCCCCGCTGACCTTTGGCTCGTAGGTCACGCCTTTGCGCACCGGGTCGTGGTAGATTAGCGCATCGTCGGCTTGCGCTGTGCCGAGCTTGTGAAAATAAACCTGGTGGGACACCTCGGGATTGCCCGCGCCTGCGTCAACAGCGCCTTGGGGGAAGCGGCTGTAATAGAATCCACTGCCATCCGCCCGCCAAGCCACCGACGAAAACTTCAGTTTAGCCAAGTCGTCAGCGAGATCCTCGCCGCTTTCCACATCCTTAATGCGAAACTTGACCCAATCCAACCCGCTCTCGGAAAGGCCGTACATCACCAGCCGCCCGTCTCCCGTCGGCTGCCAATCGAGAATGGACACCGTGCCATCGTCGCTGAGTCCATTCGGATCGACCAGCGCACGCGCTTCCGTAGCGCCCTCTTGCACATAGAGGATTGGCTGCGCCTGCAAGCCATCGTTCCGCATTAAGAATAACCGGTCACCGCGTTTGCGCGGGATGCCATGTTGCGGATAGTCCCAAACTGCGCGCAGCCGCCGCTCAAAGGTAGCGCGCCCGGCGAGACCGTTCAGCGCTTCCATCGTCATTTCGTGCTGCTTCCGCGTCCACTCCAGCACCTCGGGATCATCGGCATCTTCCAGCCAGCGATAAGGGTCGGCGACCGCCGTGCCAAAGAAATCGTCAAGGACATCGCCTCGGCGTGTTTCCGGATATGTCAGTCTTCCAAACATCTTATTTTCCTCTTTCGTCTTCACGCGTTCTCGGCGGAAGAGTGGGCAGCTACTGAATCTGATAGCCCGCCGGCGGATCGGCGCCGAGCAAATGCCGCAGGAAGTAATCCCAGCGGCGGCGCACAAAATAAGGATGCCTGGTGCAGTCATGCGGCTGATTGGGCATGATGAGCAGGTCGAAGTCTTTATTGGCTTTGATCAGCGCGTCCACCACAACCATTGTTGAGGCCACATGCACATTCTCGTCCATGTCCCCGTGGATGAGCAGCAGCTTGCCTTGCAGATTCTGCGCATGGTTTTGGTTGGCGGAAAAGACATAGTGCTCACCAACCGGCAGCCCCATATATCGCTCAACCCAGGTGGCTTTGTCGAGCCGATGATCGTGATTGCCCGCTGACGAGACAGCAACCTTATAGAAGTCCGGATAAGCGAACATCGCCCGACAAGAGGCGTAACCGCCGGCCGAATGACCAAAGATGCCCACGCGGGAGATATCCAGATAATCAAAGCGATCGGCAAGCTGTCTGATGGCGCTGATATGATCGGGCAAGCCATTGTCCGGCAGGTTGCGATAGCTATGATCGTGCTGCGCTTTGGAACGGCCTGGCATGCCTAAGCCATCGATCATCACCACTACGAATCCCAGCTCCGCCAGCGACTGCGCCTCCCAGAAGTTCTTCTCGCGTTCGCGCGCCGCGTCGGCAAATGCGGCCGGCGCTTGTATCGCCTGCGGGCCGCCGTAAATGTAGTCAATCACAGGATACTGCGCTTCCGGATCCAGATCCGACGGTCGGAAGATCACGCCGTATACATCAGTACTGCCAGCGCGCGCTTTCGCTTTGAAACGCTCAGGCTTTTGCCAGCCCGTCGCTTCCAATGCGCTGATATCCGCCCGTTCGAGTTCGCATACGATTGATCCATCGGCCGCGCGCAACAGAATCACCGGCGCCTGATCGACCGTGGAATAGTTGTCGATGAAGCATCCACCTCCCGGCGCAAAGGCAATCGTATGATCGGCATCCTCCGGCGTGAGCAATTCCGGCTCGCCACCAGCGAGGCTGACGCGATATAGATGGGCATAATAAGGATCGCGATTTGCTTCGCGCCCCACAGCGGTGAAGTAGATCAGGGCAGCGGCTTCATCGACGTATTCGACATTACTCACCTCGTAAGCGCCCGCTGTGAGCTGCCGGATCAATTCGCCGCTATCCGCATCATAAAGATACAGGTGTCCCCAGCCATCACGCTGCGAATACCAGAGGACTCGTGAGCCATCGGCGAAGATGCGGACGTTGGATGTTCCGCGCCAGACCGACGGATCGATGCCGCTGCCGCTCTCCTCTGATAGTGCAATCCGGGCAGCGCCCGTTTCGGCGTCAATAACGGACAAGTCAATGCGGAAATAACCGCGTCCCTGCCGCACGTAGTAGATTGTCTCCGAATCAGCGGACCACCACAGGCCGTCGCCGTAGACGGGCGGTCCATGATACTGAACTTCGATGGGATCGATATCAACCGCGGTGACTGCGCCCGAATTCAGATTTGCGCAGAACAAGTAGGCCAGTGGCAGAACCTCATCGCCCGGCAGGGGATAGGCGAAGGAATGCAAAGCTGGCCGAAGGCTCCCATCTCTGGGCACCGATTGCACCAGGTGAAACTGCGGCGCCTCGCGCTGATCAACGCGGCAGAAAAGCAACTTTCCGCTATCGGGCGACCACTTGACGAAGGGCGGCGGTGGATCGTCGATGCCGCCGGTGGTCAATGGCGAGAGCAGCTGCTCGCCGTAATCATTTTTCTCCGCCCCATCAGTCGCGATGGCGCGCTCTTCGCCAGTCGCGACCGAACGCAGCCAGACATTGTGGTCGCGGGTGAAGGCTTCCCAGTGCCCGTCGGACGAGCGAAGGACATCGTCGGCTACCGTTGGCGACTCGCCGATGCGCGCGCAGGCGTAAGACTCCAGGTCACAAGACCAACGTTCGCTCTTTCCTTCAACTTCGATCTCAAATTCGATGCTGCCTCCGTCTTCAGCAAACTCGATTTCGCTAAAGGGCAATTGCGCGGCAGTGCAAGGTGATCCGGTCGTTTGGCTGAGCGCCGCCGCCAAGCGCTTGTGATCAAAGGCCGGCATGCTTTCCCTCATCGTCGGATCCACCAAGACGAACCGCAGGCCAGCCAGCGATTTCCAGCAGTACCAGAAGCGATCGGAATCGCCGATCCAGTTCGGCTGGATCAGCAAATCAGAGGTCAGGTTCACTGCATTGGCCGCCAGCAGCCGCTCAGCCCGGACGTAGCGCTGCCACATATTCGCCGCAGCCGCGGACTTCTGCTCGCGCGCCAGGTTCATCGTAGTTTCCATCTTAATTCCTCACAATAACAAACTAATTCAGATAATGAGTCCAAACGGCTACCCGGCACTTGGCAACATTCCGCCCGTCCCTCTACAAGTCACATATTTCGCTAGCGCGGCTTTAACTTTGAATATAGGGATCGTGGGCATCGCGCAGCGCATCGCCGATCAGGTTGATTGAGATCACCGTCAGGGAGATCAGCGCGCCGGGGAAGATCATCAGCAGTGGCGCCTTGCGCAGATATTGTCGCCCATTGCTGAGCATATTGCCCCATTCAGCCTGCGGCGGCTGCACGCCCAAACCGAGGAAACCCAGTCCCGCCGTCGTCAAGATCGCGCCGGCGACGGCCAGCGTCGCATAGACGATGATGGGCGCCAGCGTATTCGGCAGCAGATGCAAGAACATGATGCGC
>JAAXID010000285.1 GCA_012270545.1 Anaerolineae bacterium
TCGCTGGGTATGGCGGCGCTGAACCAGTCGCCAGCCGGCGTGGGATTGATCAGGCTGCGGATGGTATCGAGGGCGGCGTTGGCAGCGCTGGCGGCCGAGCTTTTGCCGCGCGCGCCGATGATGGCGGCGCCTCGCTCTTGCACCGTCGTCATGAAATCACCTTCCAGCCAATTGCGGTCATTGATGACTGACTCAGCCGACAGTCCATTGATGAGCGCGTGTTCAAAGTTCGGGAATTGAGTCGTGCTGTGGTTTCCCCAGATGGCGAGGTTGCTGACCGCGCTGACTTGGGCGCCGGCCTTCTGCGCCAACTGGGCTTTTGCTCGGTTCTCATCCAGGCGCGTCATGGCGAAGAAGCGTTCGGCAGGAATGTCGGGCGCGTTGGCTTTGGCGACCAGGCAATTGGAATTACAGGGATTTGCTACTGTCAGCACGCGAATGTCGCTGGCGGCATGCTCATTCAGGGCGCGGCCTTGCTCGACGAAGATCGGTCCATTAGCGGCGATCAGATCGCTGCGCTCCATGCCGGGTCCGCGCGGCAGGCCACCCACCAGGACCGCCCAGTTGGCATCTTTGAAGGCGACATTGGGATCAGCGGAAATTATGACATCCTGAAGCAGCGGCTGGGCGCTGTCCTCCAGCTCCATCACCACGCCACGCAGAGCGTCCATCGCTGGCGGGATTTCCAGAATATTTAATGCAACCGGCTGATCCGCGCCGAAGACTTCGCCGTTGCCGATGCGAAAGAGCAGGCTGTAGGCGATCTGGCCCGCGCCACCGGTGACCGCTACACGAATAGGTTGCGTCATGCCTTCGTTTCCTCTCCTATTTCATTAGGACAAGCTGCCGCGATTGTACTGGAAAAGCAGTTCCTTGTTCAGTGACGATCCAGTCTAGCTAGCCGCATGCGGCCTCTCGGCAAAGGCGCGAATATGCCATGTATCCTCGAAGCGTTCCAGCGTCGTGATCGAGGTATTCTTCATCGCTTTGTCGGGCAATCTGGCGAACATTGAAGCGAGCAGAATCATCATGGCGGAACTGTGCCCGACCAGGGCAACTGTATTCATATCAGCTGTGCTGGTGATGTCATCCCAGGCCGCCTGCATCCGCTGCTGCACATCGAGCCGCGACTCGCCGCCGGGAACGCGATAGGGGCGATATCCCGATTCCCATTTTCGGTATGCTGTGGGGAAGCGCGCCCGGACCTCCACGAAAGTATGACCCTCAAAATCACCGAAGGCGATCTCGGCCAGTCGCTCATCTTCGCGCGTCGTTTGCCCTAGGACTTCGCCAATTATCTGCGCCGTTTCCAGCGCGCGCGGCCGTGGACTGGCGTAGATTGCGTCGATGGGGACTGTTTTGAGGTAATTCGCCAGCGCCCGCGACTGTGTACGACCGCATTCGTTCAAGGGAACGGGCAGCGCCCCTTGCAGTCGATGTTCAAGATTGAAGTCGGTCTGTCCGTGACGGATGAACAGGACCCTTTTTGCGCTCATCGTTCCCCCTTAGACTTGACGGAACAGCGGGTCAAAGGCAAAATGACGCCAGCGCAAGAGTGTATCACTGTAAAAGGCGGTATTCGAGTGACAGACGAACAGAGCGATGCAGCCGCCCAGCCGAGCAAGTTGACACAGTATGGATTGGCGATGGTTGGCGGGGCCGGCATGACGCTGCTGGTTCTGGGCGCCAGCATAGGTGTCATCCACGGCGCCGCCTTGGACGCGGAATCAACGCATTCGCTTGGCTTGGCGCTCCTTATCGGTTTACTCTTGCTGATCCTCGCCATAGCTTTCTGGCTGGGTTGGGTGCGCCCCTTTGAACGCTTTGATGATATCAACGTTCCGGCGGAACTCGAGCAGCACTAAGTCCCCAATATGAAGCGAAAATCTGAGATTCAGCGTCAGCCCATCTCCGATCAGGCTTCCGGGATAGTGACTGAGGTTGAAGGGCATGCGCTGCTATCGGCGGCGGAATTGACCGTGGGCGCCGTGACCGCTCGTGGTGAACTGATACTCCGCTACGGCATCACTTATTTAGGCAAGCCGCATTTGTCCATCGTACCGCATCTAGTCGTCGCCGATTATGGCGAACTGCTAAATGGTGAAGAGGCCTGGGCTTTCCTGATGACCAGCGCTCATCTCTATCCACGCGCCGATGTTTGTGGCTTCCGCAATGATGGCAGGGACGAAATGGTCGCGCTTAAACAACTGGACTTCGATTATCCCTTTGACGTCTTCGTCTACCAACATATCCACGATGATCTTCCCCTGGCGAAACTGTCCGCTCTTATTGCCGACGATCCTGTGTCGTATCCGGAACGCTTGCTGTGGCGCCTTCCACGCTTCGAAAGCCTAAGCGCATGGCGGCGGAATGAGTGAGCTGGATTCGATCTTCAGCGATGACTGGGGGGAAGACCATCGTTCGGGCCTGGTCGCGGTAGTCGGGCGGCCCAACGTCGGCAAATCCACATTGATTAACGCGATCCTTGAACAGAAGATCGCCATCGTTACCGCCAAGCCACAGACGACGCGTCAGCGTCAATTGGGCATTTACACGAGCGACCAGGCGCAAATCCTCTTCATTGATACGCCGGGCATCCACAAGCCAAAAACAGTACTGGGCAATTTCATGGTCGGGGTCGCGCATGATGCCTTGAAAGATGCTGATGTCGTTCTCTGGATCCTCGATGCATCGGCGCCGCCAGCAGCTGAAGATCGAAACATAGCGGCGCTTCTCACGCGGATCGTGCCCAGGACCCCCAGAGTTCTCGCCTTGAATAAGATTGACTTGGTCAACGACAACCCTGACTTCGCGGAGCATTTTTCCTTATGCGAGCATCAAAGCGCGCTGCCGATCAGCGCCAAAGAAGAGCGTGGCCTCTCTGATTTGATCGAGTGTTTGATTGCGCTGCTGCCGCGGGGTCCGCGCTATTATCCCGCCGACCAGGCGAGCGAAGCCAACCTGAGGTTCATTGCGGCAGAGATCATCCGCGAGCGCATCATCGAGCTCACCAGCGACGAACTGCCACACGCGGTGGCTGTGGAGATAACTCGCTTTCGCGAAAAACGCCATATCACCCATATCGAGGCGTCAATCTTTGTTGAGCGGGGCTCGCAGAAGGGCATCATCATCGGCAAGCGCGGGGGCATGATCAAGCGGATCGGCATTGAGTCGCGCGCGGAGTTGGAAGCATTGCTTGAGGCGCAGGTTAATTTGGAAACGCGCGTCAAGGTGCAGAAGAATTGGCGCAGCAACGCGGAGTTCATGCGGCGGATCGGCTATAGATTGCCCAAGCGCGGGCGCGATTAAATGTGTAGGTCGGGCTGCAGGCTGCGTCTCGTGGCGGCGATGTCGGCCTGAATCTGCTTCGCCAGCTCGTCCAGGTGACTGAACTTCTGTTCCGGGCGCAGCCGTTTCTCGAAACTTAGTTCCATGACTTCGCCATAGATATCGCGATCGAAATTCAGCAAGTGCGCCTCGATCGTCAAGCGATTGCCGGCGAAGCTGGGGCGCATGCCGATATTGGTCGCTGCTTGAAAGGTTTCCTCGCCGAGACGCGCCCAAGTGGCGTATACGCCGTTCCCCGGGATAATCTGCTCGGACCAGACAGCGAGATTCGCCGTCGGCGCACCGATGGTTCGTCCACGACGCTCGCCTGCAACGACCGTGCCTTCCAGGGCATAGGCGCGCCCCAACATGGCTTTTGCTGCCCCCATATTACCATTTCGGACTTGGTCGCGAATGGTCGAACTGCGAATGAGTTGTTCACTGGATTGCGCGGTTATCAGCTCCATCGCCGTTACATTGAAGCCATGCTTTTCGCCTTGAGCACGCAGATAACGAACATCGCCCTCGCGCTGAAAACCGAGTGCGAAATCCGCGCCCACCCAAATCTCCTTGATCCTCAGTTTCTCGACGAGTAGGTCGATGAACCTGGCCGCGGGCAGATGACGGGTTGCGTCGTCAAATGGATGGGTGATGACCAGGTCGACGCCGAGCTTCAGCAGCAGCTGTGCCCGTTTTTCCGGAGTCGTCAGATAGTAACGCGTCTTGACCCGCTCCAGAACCTTATCAGGATGCGGATAAAATGTGAGGACGATCGCCTTGCGGCCAGAGGCGCGCGCGCTATCGACCAGGCGCTGGATAAGCTGTTGGTGACCAAGATGAACGCCATCAAAGACGCCGATTGTCACGAGCGAATCGGAATCGAGATCGGCATCCTTCAAATTACGCAGGTGTCTCATCACTCCTGCTCACTGCTTTGGCTCGCCGTCATTTTATCAAGACCCGCTTGCGAATACCTTGCGCGGTTTCCACAGCTCGGCGCGCGGTTCGAGGATGGCGACCAGCCGATTGTCCCCATCATAGGCGAACACGGTGTGGTCGGCGATAGCGGGCTGGCGGCGAATGAAACGTCCGTGCCGCAGGCTTTCGATATCTTCGGCCTTCAGCTTCACGCGGGCGTATGCCGTCAGCGTGTCATAAGGCGATGTGATATGTTGCAGCCAATCACCGGAGTCGGTAATAGCTTGCAGCGGGAGACTGTCGCGGAGTTTGAATGGGCTGCTGGCGGTACGTGTCAACCCGGAGAGGTAGCCGCCGACCCCTAAGGCAGCGCCCAGGTCGTGGGCCAGGCTTCGGATATATGTCCCGGAGCCGCATTCAATTTCGAGCTCCAGGAGTGGATTGCGCCAGGACAAGATCTTGATCGAATACACTGTGACTTTGCGCGGTTCTCGCTTGATGGTCTGCCCGGCCCGCGCTAGTTCGTAGAGTTTCTTTCCGCCCACCTTGAGCGCGCTGTACATCGGTGGCACTTGCTTGATGTCGCCGCTGAACTGCGGTAAGACGCGCTCTACATCGGAACGTTTAATATGGTCGGCGCTCTCCCCCTCAAGAAAATCGCCGGCCGCATCGTATGTGGTCGTGGCGACGCCGAAACTTATCTGCGCATGGTAGACCTTGCGTCCGCGCATGATGTAATCGCTGAGCCGTGTCGCCGTGCCCAGACAAAGCACCAGGACGCCGTCAGCCAGCGGATCCAATGTGCCGGCGTGGCCCACTTTCCTGGATCCAGTAAGCCTTCGGTACTGGCGGCGCACCTGCGCGACCACGTCATGACTCGTCAGGTGGCGGGGCTTGTTGAGGTTGAGAAAGCCAGCGGCGGGGATATCACTCAAGCGTGCTTGATCCTTCCGCGATGACTTGATGCGCCAAGGGAAGCACCATGTTCTGCACTTGGGACAATGTGCCCTCCACGGTGCAGCCGGAAGCCAGCGTGTGGCCACCGCCGCCGAGCTGAAATGCAAGGCTGGCGACATCGTAACCGGGTTTGGCGCGAAATCCGATCTCGACCTTTCCCGCCGGCAATTCATTAAACACGATCGAGATCTTGGCTTGATCCACCGTCACGAGATAATTCACCAAACCGCCGTCACCGGCTTTTTCCATTCCAACCTGGAGCAGATCGCGCTGCCGGATTGTGGCGTAGATCAAGCCTCGCTGCAGCCGAACGGATGGCAGCGCCAGTTTCCAGAGTTTGACTTCTTCGTATGATCGACGATTTAAGGTCCGTGCCATAATTTCTGAGAGGGGAGCGCCCTTGCTCATCAAATTTTGCGCGATCTCGAGCGTACGGCTGTTTGTGGCGCTGATGCGAAAGCCCTGCGTATCGGTGACCAGGCCCGTCAACAGCGCATACGCGGTCGCTGGCGAAATATCTTCACCGAGGTAAGCGAGAAAATCATTTATGATTTCAACAGCGGCGACCGCTTCAGGGACGATCAGGTGGATATCGCCGAAACGCGTATTGGTGGGGTGGTGATCGAGATTGATGACCCGCTTGCTATGCGCCATGCCATAGGCGCCCGCGCGGCCAATACGCTCAATGTCGCTGGAATCGAGCGTTATCATCAGGTCGTATTCACCAGCCTCAACAGTCGGCGTCACGGCGTCGCTGCCTGGTATGAAACACAACTCAGGGGGGACGCCATCGTCGACGGCCGCCGTAACATCCTTGCCCATGCCGCGCAGGGGACCAGCCATACCCAATAAAGAGCCGACGGCGTCGCCATCAGGCGTGATATGAGAGACGAGGAGGATCGACTTGGCGCCGGCGATGGCCTCAGCCGCTGCCTGCCACTGTGGCTCAGTGTGCCGGGTTGTCTTCTTTGCGCTCATCGTCCGTGACTTCGGCTGGGATATCGAGGCGGGAGATAATGGCGTTGATACGATCGGCGTGCGCCAGGGTGCTGTCCCAATAGAAGTGGAGTTCCGGCGTATTGCGCAGCCGAATTCGCTTGCCGACTTCGCGCCGCAAATAGCCGCTCGCCCGCCGCAGTCCCTGCATCACTTCGGCTTCGCGTTTCTCGTCGCCCATGGCGCTGACGTAGACTTTAGCATACATCAGCTCGGGATCGAGACTGACCTCGGTCACTGTGATATCTTGCAGGCGCGGATCAGATATCTCGCGCAACAGCAACTGGCTCAGAATCTGGTGTATCCGTTCGCTCATTCGCTCCCGCTTAAGGGACATCTTGCGACCTCAGCTGACGCGCTCGCGCACGAAGAATTCGATGACATCGCCTTCTTCGAAATCGCTGACGCCGTCCAGTCCGATCCCGCATTCGAAACCCGTGCGCACCTCGCGAACATCATCCTGGAAACGTCTGAGCGAAGAGACGCTGACATTGTCATGGACGATTGCGTCGCCGCGTTTGACGCGCGCCTTGGCGTTGCGCCGTGCCTCTCCCTTGCGAATGACGCTGCCCGCGATAAGTCCGCTGCGCGGTATCCTGAAGGTCTGAAGCACTTCGGACTCGCCGATGACGCGATTGACGAATTTCGGCTCGAGCATGCCATGCAAGGCTAATTCAATGTCTTCGAACAGCTTGTAGATGATGTTGTAGCGCCGGATCTCGACGCCCTGCACGTCAGCCGAGGCCTGGGCGGCGTTGTCGATGCCGACATTGAAGCCGAAGATGATGGCCCTGGATGCGCTGGCCAGCATGACATCGGATTCGGTGATTCGTCCGACTTCCTGGCGCAGGACGCGTACGGCGATGCCCTCTTCATTGCGTTCGGAAATATTGACCAGCTCGTCAGTGATCGGCTGGATAGAGCCCTGCACGTCGGTTTTGAGGATAATCGAGAGTTCTTTAGCGTCGCCGGTCTGGAATCGCTGCAAGAAATCTTCCAGCGTCATCGACGGCTGCGCCTGTCCGCCAACCTCGCGCGCTCGTTCGTCAGCGCGGCGCTCTTCCGCGATGCTGCGCGCGGTCTTGTCGTTCGCGGTGACTTCGAACATTACGCCCGGCGCCGGCGGAACGTCGAGCCCGAGCACAGCCACAGGCATGGATGGCGTGGCGCGCTTCACCAGATTGCCGGCCGAGTCGAACATCGCCTTTATTCTGCCGTATGATGTGCCGGCCACGATGCTGTCTCCGCGTTTCATCGTGCCGTTCATCACCAGCAGGGTCGCCATAGTGCCTCTGCTCTTATCAACCTCGGCTTCGATCACGGAGCCGCGCAGAGTCCCGCCAGCGTTGCCAACAATCTCGTTTTCATCGGCGACCAGCACCAGCGCCTCAAGCAAATCTTCGACGCCTTCACCCGATAAGGAATTGACCGGTACCATAATGGTCGAGCCATCCCAGTCGTCGGGCACCAGATCCAGGTCAGCCAATTGCTGTTTCACCAGGGCCGGATTGGCATTGCTTCGGTCTACTTTGGTGATGGCCACCACCAGGGGGACGTTGGCGGCGCGCGCATGGTCGAGGGCTTCTCGCGTCGTGGGCATAACGCCATCATCCGCGGCGACCACGAGGATGGCAATATCGGCGCCGTGCGCGCCACGAGCGCGCATCGCCGTGAACGCTTCGTGGCCGGGCGTATCCAGGAAGGTTAAGGTATTCCCGTCGTGCTGCGCTTGATAGGCGCCAATGTGTTGGGTAATCCCGCCAGCTTCGCCTTCGGCGACGGCGGTCTTTCGAATCGTATCGAGAAGGGTCGTCTTGCCGTGATCAACATGTCCCAGAATCGTAATAATGGGCGGCCGACGCGTGAGATTAGCGGGCGACTCGCCCTCATACATCGCGCTCCATTTTTCTTCTCGCAGCTCGGCACGTTCTTCTTCTTCGCGGGCAGCGGCAACCGCGCTGGCGGATTGGGCGGTGAAACCCAACTCCTCAACGACAATTGCGGCTGTGTCAAAGTCGATCTGCTGATTTATCGATGCCATGATGCCATTCGAGATCAAGGTCTTCATGACATCTATGGGGCTGCTGTCTATCAGTTCGGCCAATTCGCGAACTGTCAGATAATCCGGTACGAGGATAATCTTAGTTGCTTCTGCCATACCTACCTCCTTCAGTTTTGACGACCGTTTGAGGCAGGACTGGCCTTCCTGCCTCCGCTAGCTGTGTCGCATCATGATGGTGTCATCTGCCGCAGGTAATCACAGTCACCTTCGCTCAATTCTCGACGGAGCGCCTTGCTCAGTATGGGCCGCGTCCCCGCCTTGCTCCAGCAATTGGCATCGGCACACAAGTAGGCGCCACGGCCATTCATCTTGCCCGATTCGTCGACTTGCAGCTTTCCTTGGGCGAACACCAATCGCGTCAACACCCGTTTGTCCTTCTTCGCTCGACACACGACGCAACTGCGTTGTGGTCGCTGCTTGCTGCCCATCTTGCGCCTCTGCGACCGGTCTAGTAGTCGTAATCTTCCCAAGTTTCTTCATCCCAGCTGCCGCGTCCTCCCTTGCGGCGTCGCTTGGCGATGACCTCACCACTCTCCTCATCCAGGACCAGCTGACGGCGCCGCTGACGGTCTTTTCGCCGCTGCTGTTTGCCCTTTTGACGGTCGAGCTCAAACTCGCGTTCACCTTCGTCTTCGGCGTAATGGACTTCGTCGGACGACGCCCCCTGCTGTTTTTCCGCTTCAACTACGGGTGTTGCCACAGTAGCTGGAGGCTTGGCGGTCACGGCTTCAGCTTCGCCACTTGCCACCATTCCCTCATCTGAACGTCCTGCCGCGACCGGCTGACCAAAGGCATCCAGCATGACCTCAGGCTGGCCCGCCTCAGCCTCTTCCGCTTCAGCCACAGTTTCTTCGGCTGTTTCATCTACCAGTGGTTCTTCCGCTTGCGCCTCGACTGCCTCGTCAGTGGCTGCTTCTTCAGCTTCATCTTCTTCAATCGAGAATGCTTCCGCCAACAGTTGATCGAGATCGGCCGCGTTGATGATATCCAGCGCCGCCCGCAGCTCCGCCATCGGCTCACCTGAACGCTCTTCTTCGCCTTCCAAGTCAGCGAATTTGCGGCTGATCAACTCTTCGTCGACCGCACAGATCAGCATGACTTCGCCAATGTTCCCGAAGGGCTCCAGGATGTCAAGCACCTCCTGAGAAACCGCCAGAACATCCAGCGGCAATTCAAACAGTTGTGGAGCTAGAATTGACCGTGCCGCCTCTCGCTGTTGCAAATAGATTTTGTGCGCCTCGTCGCGCTGTTCTTGCAGCAGCTGCTCGACGAGGCCGGCAAGGCGAGCGAGCGACTTGTACTCTTCGGGCATGACGGCCAATTCCAGGCGCTTCTTCTCCATGATGCGCAGGGCTTCGGCGATCAGGTCGGCATGGCGCTCGGCTAAGCTGTCTAGCGGAGGAATCTCGAGATTGTCCAAAGCGCCTTGCACGGTTTCGGTCACGCTCTTGATGTCAATGCGCCAGCCGGTAAGTTTGGCCGCCAGGCGCGCGTTTTGGCCCTCTCTTCCGATTGCCAGGGATAACTGATCATCGGGGACGAGCACGACCGCCGTCTTCCCGTCAATCGGGTCATCATCAAGGTAGACACCGGTGACACGCGCCGGGCTCAAGGCTTTGGAAATGAAGGCGACCGCGTCATTGTTCCACTCGATGACGTCTATCTTTTCGTTATGAAGTTCCTTGACGATGTTTTGGATGCGAATCCCGCGCATGCCGACGCAGGCGCCAACCGGGTCGATCCCGTCTTGCAGCGCCGCGACCGCGACTTTGGAACGGTGCCCGGCTTCTCGCGCGATATTCTTGATTTCAACTTGCCCATTGTAGATCTCGGGCACTTCGTATTCCAGCAGGCGGCGGAGCATGCTGCGATGCGCCCGACTGACCAGGATCTGCGGTCCCCGATTGCTCTTGGTCACTTCGACGACGAATACGCGGATCTTCTCATGCGTGCGATATCGCTCGCCCGGGATCTGATGCGGCCGCGGCAGATCGGCCTCCGCCCGGCCCAAGCTGAGTGTTACTTTTTTCGCGTTGGTGCTTTGCACGGTGCCCGTGATCAGATCGCCTTCACGGTTGATGAACTCGTCATAAAGCGCATTGCGTTCGGCTTCGCGGATTTTCTGCAAGATGACTTGTTTCGCCGTCTGCGCCGCGATGCGCCCGAAGCTCCTGGTTGTGTGCTCCACCTGTACCATCACAATATCATGAAGTTGCGCCTCGGGATTGTAAAAGCGCGCGCGCTCCAGGGTGACTTCGGTGGCATCGGTCATCACATCATCGACGACTTCTTTCTCGACGAAGACTTTTGCCCGACCGCTATCGGGGTCGATTTCCGCTTCAATGGCCTGCGCGGAGCTGGCGCCGGTATCTTTGCGATACGCCGAGACCAGCGCGCTCTGTAGCGCCTCGAGCACAATATCCGAAGGCAGCGCCCGGATATCCGTGATTTCTTTGAATGCGCTTTGCAATTCGTTCGACATACTGCTTCACTCCAAATGCCGAGCTTCGTAACTTTGCAGCGTTCGCGTCATCCCCATATAAAACGAAAAGTGGGGGGCTCCCACTTCTGCGAACACTTGCTAACGCCCAGAATATAGCATGCAAATCGGCGGGCGTCAAGGTGAAATGAATGCGGGGAGTGTCTAAATGGCTGGACTCTGCTTTTCTAACCCCATCCCCGGCTCTTCTCGCCATCTCTATGGCGAGCATCCCAAAGCATTGGAGAAGGGAGTTCTCTAGCGGGTTTGCGCTAGCGCCATCTTTACTTCACCTCCTCGAAATTAGACACTCCCGAGATAAAGGAAGGGTGAATTACGTGGATATATTCCTCGGTCGCCTCAAGTTTGTAGAGCTTGATTGGTATTACAA
>JAAXID010000232.1 GCA_012270545.1 Anaerolineae bacterium
ATCATTCTGATGGGATGTTCAATGGGTGGCGGCTTATCTATCGATTTCGCCTTGTCGTATCCTGACCGGGTAGCCAAATTGATACTTGTGGGCAGCGATCCCGCCGGCTTGGAGCTGGAGGCCGAGTGGCCCCACGAGCTCTTCGCTCAATCCGAAGCGGCTTTTGAAGGGGGCGATCTGGAACGCGTCGCAGAGCTGGACATGCGAATATGGTTCGACGGCCTTGGGCGCTCGCGTCATGATGTAGATCCCCAAGCTCGTCGTAAAGCCTATGCGATGGCCAAGTTGGTTGCCGAACATGAGCTTAAGGGTATCGGTACGCACGTTCGCAAAACCGGGGCGCGCCCCGCCGCCGAAGCCCTGCATGAGCTGACTATGCCAGCGCTAATCGTCATTGGTGAGAATGACTTGCCCTACCTGAAGCTGGCCGCCGACTATATGACCGAGAAACTGCCAGCAGCCACCAAGCTGTTCATTCCCAACGCGGGACACCTGCCCAATCTGGAACATCCCGAAGTGTTTCGGACGGCCGTCCTGGGCTTTCTCGGCAACTGCTAGCGGCTGAACTCCCGGACCCCAGCGCAAACAACCATGTGCGCCGAAGACAAGAAACAGCGCTACGAGGACATTCTGAAAAAGATCGAGCGCCGTCGTCCCTTCGGCAGCGCCCGAGAGGTAGAAAAACCGCGGACGCCGCAGGACCGCGTCCTCGATCTGCTGAACTCGTTTGATGCCCTCGCCGATCTAGCACTGCGCAACTTTGAGCAGATCCTCTGTTATGGACCGCGGATCTTTCATGGAGCAGCCTGGTCCGGCGTGGTCATTTGGTATCACAGCAAGGGTTATCATGGCTATCAGACCTTGCGTCTGCTCGGCGTCTGGGCGCATTATCACGATAATGAAATCATGCTCAGCATTGGTATTCGTCCGCTGCCGTATCGCGCGCCAGTATATGACCCAGGCGTCTATCGCGTTGCCATCCAGAACAACTTCAGGATTTACTACGATGACGACGGCCGCCCGCCGGAGGACGGCGACCGCCTGCTTTACCGCGAGCCTTTCAAATCAAACGAGCGCCTGAATCATCGTCAGACGCTCATTGAGCTTCTGCGAAAATGGCGCGGCGAGATCGAAGCGGGCTAGTCGACCTCTTCCTCGAATACGATATCGGTAGTTAAGCCGGAAGCAGCCAAATCCTCCAACGTAATGCTCGCGCTGTCCGCCTGCGTCAATAGACTAACACCTTGCTTCAGCCGCTCGCCGCATACCAGACAATCCGGATCGCGCGCGATCTCGATCCATAGGCTTGAGTGCGGTTCGCTCTCTTGCCCTTCGATTATGTCCATGTAACTGTTAGCGACAATCAGCGTGTTCGCCGGCATCTCTTCGTGCGCGCTCGTACCGCGCAGCAATTCGTTTATGATCAGGTCCGTCTGTATGCCCGCCACTTTGGTGACATTGACCCAGAGGCCCGGTTCGGCATCCAGCGTTCCCATTTCGCCAATCATGCCATAATCCAGAGCGCCAACCGGATTCAGCGCGATCTTCACGCCCTCGCGAGTCGCTTCCGACCAGCAGGCATAGCAGGGTCCGTCAAAGGGCTTGATGATGACATGGTCACCGCCTTCGCCTCGTTCATAGACACCAGCATACGAAGCGCTGACGCGCTTGCGCAAACATTGCTCGTTGATGGCGTACTTCACTTGCTCGTTATCCACCGCCGCCACCAGAATGTCCACATCATCCAGGCAGTCCCAGTGATCCTCGATCAGGCCTTCGCGCACCTCAATCTGGGCATCAGGGTTTCGCTGCCGGATCAAATCGGCGACAGCAACCGCCTTGTTTTCACCGACATAGCGCAAATCCGCCACATGGCGTAAGACGTTGCCGCTTTCAAGCTCGTCTTTGTCTACAAGCAGAAAATGACCGACGCCACTCATCGCCAGGCTCAGCGCCACGAATCCGCCGCCCGATCCCAATCCGACCAAGCCCACTTTCTTCTCCGCGAGCCGGTCAAGATTATCTGAGCCAATCAGCCTTTCGACACGTTCCCAGAGATTGCTCATCTATTGCGCCTCTCCTCCAGTCTTTTCCTCCGCCACCGTCCGTTCATCAGCGGCCGACTGGTCCATCTCCTCCGCTTCAGTGTCTGTCTCTGATACGATTTTGGCGGTAGCGGCGTCGCGTCCGTCGTTCATAGACACATCGCCTTCTTCGATCAGCACCGGAATGGAAACCGACGTGGGCGGCCGCAATCCCATGTCGACTTCGATTGCGATTACATATTGAAACAGGTACTTGCCAGCGGACCATTCCCAGCCGGGCGGGTCTTCAATTGGCTCCCTGACCGCCCACAGTTTGTGAAATGTCTCGACAGGATCCATCAAGTCGAGGCCATCAACGAAAGGCGCTTGGAAGGCTTTTGGCGGGCTCTGCGGATAATCGTACTGCGTCACAAACAGGAGAAAGAATGAACTGCCCTGCCGGATCATAAAGAAGCAGTATTCCAGCGGCACCTCACCGTCGCATTCGTACAGCAGCCGTCGCACCAAATGACCATCATCCTCCAAGGCAGCCGTTTCGATGTAGAGGCGCTCGGGATTTACCACATGCCAGCTGTATTTCATCATTTGGGGCAGCTGATCGTCCGGCACAACTTTCGGATGAACGGGCTGGAACACGCGCACATCCCGGTGCACATACCACCAGTCAACACGCATCACCCGGCCATTTTCCATGGGAACGTTAATATAGTTGACCGTCAGATCTGTCTCGCCAATGTTCGGCAAGTGCCCCAGCGTTACAATCGGCACCAGCAGGAAATCCATGCCCGATTCTTCGTCGTCAAGCCAGGATAGCGCCGTCATGTGGTCGCCATGGCTGGGTTGAATCATGGAGCCGGGCTGTTTATGCCAATCGCCAAGATAGCGCAGCGGCACATCAAAACGAGCGGGCAAGGCATCCGTTCCCCGATGCCGCTCGCGATGGAAGTGCCAGTTCTCCTGCAGCCACCAAATGATCTCATCTTGCTGGGCATCACCCTGCTGGAAAGTATGCGACCGGCGGACCGCCGTCTCGTCAGGCGATATCGTATCGAGCACGTAAATCGTCGGCAAACCCTCCGGCGTATCGTCTTCCACGACAAAACCAACCATGGCCTCACCGGTTTCATCAGCTGTAAACTGGTTCGCGGCCGAGAGCATTCTGTCAACTGCCCTGCGCGAAAGGACCACCTTGGGCACAATACCGCGTGAAATCATGGCCATCCCCCGCAAACGCTTTCTGATGTGATCGAACTCCATGTGCATGAGCTTGAGGAATTCGGGCTCATCCATTGCTCGCATGTGTTAGCGCCTCCGTCGGCGTGGAAGCGGCGTGCTCGCTTTGATGCGCTCCTCGATCCCGGGCCACTTGCCGGTGGAACGCCATGTGTAATAGGCGTACAGCCATTGGATCGCCCAGCCGCCAACAGTGACCGCCGTAGACTTCGACGGGTTCCAGCCATATTGTTCGCCATCTTTGGGGTTAAAGAGGCAGAGCTGTCCATCCTCATACTGATGTTTTTCACTATAAATCCGCGGCTTGATGCAATAAGCCTCCGCCGGTCGGTTGGGGTACTCCTTTGGATAGACAAGTTTCAGGCTATGGTAAGGAGAATCCAGAATGCTCATATTGATCTCGGCAGTGCCTTGCCAATAGAGCAGACCGCCGAAAGGGGGCACTACCAGCTCAAAAGTGTTGCCAAAGGTGGCTTTCATCGCCTCGACCTCCCAAATCAGGCGAGACGAGACACTCTTGCGCGACCCCCACCAATTGGACATGTACGCCACCCCACATGAAGAACAGGCCAGTCATACCAATCTAACTTTATTGCCAGTCGCACGCAATGTCTAGGTTGAGCCCATAGCCCTAATCACGCGTCAATACTGATTTTGTAGACGGCAGAACGCGGATGTCGGTATACGAGCACCGATGCTGCAAATCCCTGCGCGGCAAGATTAACCGCCAGTAACAATTGTGTCGTCATCGATTAAAGCCACTGCGCGCATGTTACTAAAAAGCGGTTGTCCTGGCGGAAAAAGTGAAATTTACCACAAGCGTGGACAGGCGCTCCGCATCTCTGCTAAAACGAAAGAGTCAATCGGGAGAGAAGCGATTCGGCTACCGTTCTCACGCCCAATTGACCCTCGTATCTAGGCAAATCCTATACGGGATTTACGCCAAACGCAAGGAGTTTTCAGTATGTCCGTACCTCGTATGTCCGTAACATTGTTCGCCGCAGTCTTGTGCTGCCTTGTCTTGTCGCCGGTCTTGGCTGACGACGTTTTGACTGTTTACTCCGGCCGGAACGAAAGCCTGATCGGTCCGATTCTGGCGCAGTTCACAGAAGACACCAGCATCGAAGTAGAGGTTCTATATGGCGGCACTAGCGCCGTCGCTAATCAGATTCTCACTGAGGGCGATAACAGCCCGGCCGATGTTTTCATCGCTCAAGATGGTGGCGCCTTGGGCGCGCTGGCAGCCGCCGATATGTTGGCGCAGCTGCCGGCGGAAACCCTGGGGCGCGTCGCCGACCCCGCCTTTGTTTCACCCGCTGGCGTCTGGACCGGTTTGAGCGGCCGCGCTCGCGTACTCGTGTACAACCCCGAACTGCTCGACGAGATGGGTCTGGAGTTGCCCGATTCGATTCTCGATCTAACCGCTGAGCAATGGCGCGGCTTGGTTGGTTGGGCGCCGACCAATGCCTCATTCGTCGCCAACATGACCGCCATGCGCGTGTTGCTGGGCGATTGCGACACGGAAGACTGGCTGGCGGGCATGATCGCCAATGACGTGCAAGCATACCCCAAGAATACGCCAATCGTGCAAGCGACCATCGATGGCGAGGTCGTCGTCGGTCTCGTCAATCATTACTACCTGTTCCGCTTCCTGGCCGAAGACCCGGGCATCACCGCGACCCTTCATTTCTTCCCGGGCGGCGATGTCGGCTCACTGATCAATGTGGCGGGCGCGGGGATCTTGCAGAGCAGCGATCAGCCTGAACTGGCGCTTAAACTGGTCAACTACCTGCTGAGCGACGCGGCGCAGGCGTATTTCGCTGAAACAACCTACGAGTATCCACTCGTCGAGACTGTCGAACCTTCGGTCGCTTTGCCCGCGTTGGCGGACATTGAAGCGCCTGATATCGACCTTTCGGATCTTGCCGATCTGCAAGGAACGCTGGAAATGATAGAAGAAAGTGGCGCGCTGGATTAGAAGGCCTGCAAGCGTCAAATGCCGGGGTGAGGAAGCCCTCGCCCTGGCTTAACGCTCGGGGAAGACCATGCATCTGAGCGATGTCATACCGTCGAGATTCAGAATAAACGGACAGCCCCACCACATGCTCTCGCGCTGGCAGGTGGGCAACCGACAACTGGCGCAGGTGGTCAGCCTGGCGGTGGTCGCCGTTGTTATGATTCCGCTCGTTTATCTGGTGCTCGGCGCCGCAAGCTCAGGTCAGGAAGGCATCGACTATCTGATCCGAACACGGACGCTGCGCATCGTCGGCAACAGCATTGGGCTAATGGCGGCCGCGACCGCCTTCGCGACTTTGATCGCCATCCCTTTCGCCTGGCTGACCAGCCGCAGCGACTTGCCCTGGCGGCGAACCTGGTTGGTCCTGGGATTGGCAGCAATGGTCATTCCCTCGTATCTGACTGCCGTCACCTACACCGAAGCCTTTGGACCCAAGGGAATTCTCCAGTCCCTGCTGGAGCCCTTCGGCGTCGACAGACTGCCGGGCATCAAGGGCTTCCCCGGTGCGACGCTGACCCTGACATTCGTCACCTTTCCTTATATCGTTCTGCCAGTCCGGGCGGCGCTGCTGCATTGCGACCGCAGTCTGGAGGAAGCGGGACAAAGCCTGGGCTTGAATCGCTGGGGCGTCTTCCGGCAGATAATCCTGCCCCAACTGCGTCCCGCGCTTTCCGCCGGCATGCTGATGACCGCCCTCTACTGCCTCAGCGATTTCGGCGCTGTCGCCGTGATGCACTTCAACGCCTTCACGCGGGCCATCTTCATTCAGACCGAGTCATATCGTATGGACAAGGCGTCGGTGCTGGCGCTTCTACTGGTCGGCATGACGCTGGTACTGCTGCTTTTGCACTCGCGAATGCAGCTGCACGGTCGGCATTATCGCGTCGGCACGGGCGCGTCACGGCACCTGGAAGCGCTGCCATTGGGCAAGTGGAAACTTCCCGCGCTGATCTTCTGCGGCGCCGTCGTCTTCCTGGGCGTCGTCATTCCGCTGCTGGTGCTCTTCAAATGGCTGGTGGGCCACAGGCTCACTGATCCCATACAAGTTCCACTGACCCTGCTCATGCAGAACACGGTTGGCGTCAGCGCCGTTTCGGCGATTGTCGTCAGCCTGGCGGCCTTCCCACTGGCTCTGCTGGCGGCGCGGGGCGCGACGCGCTTCAATCGCTGGCTGGTCAGTTTCGCTTATGCCGGCAACGTCTTGCCCGGCATCGTGATCGCCCTCGCGCTGGTCATGTTCGCCACGCAGAACATGTTAAGCATCTATCAGACCTTGCCCCTTCTCATCATTGGCTATGCCATCCGCTACCTGCCCTTCAGCATCGGCGCTACCGAAAGCGCCTTCGCTCAAATCAACCCGCGCTTTGAAGAAGCCGCTCGCAGCCTCGGCTTGTCCCCTTGGGCAGCGCTGGCGCGAATAACCGTGCCGCTGGCGCGCGGCGGTATCCTCGCGGGCTTGGCGCTGGTCTTTCTGAATGTTATGAAGGAACTGCCCACCACGCTTATTCTGCGCCCGATCGGCTTCCGCACCTTCGCCACGCGCATCTGGAGCGCCTACGATGAAGCCTTCCTGTCATCCATCGCGTTGCCGGGCCTGGCGCTGATCCTGGTCTCAGCTTTCGCCTTGGCGATCATACTTCGGCGAGAAGAGGCGGTCCGCTAGCACGGGGCATAGAGACTCAGAGTCAAACCGGCCTTGCCGGCGCTTAGCCACCTATACGATTTCCCCTTTATGCATTTCGCTTTTGCACTATTCTTGGTCAAGAAGATTTCTTGCTGTGTCTCGGCGCCAATGGAATACTCGCTTCAAGCCGACCATCTTACCAAGCTCTTTAACGGGCAATTGCCGGCCGTCAACGATATCACCTTGCGGGCGCGTCCGGGCGAATTCCTCACCCTGCTCGGTCCCAGCGGCGG
>JAAXID010000011.1 GCA_012270545.1 Anaerolineae bacterium
GCTCGCGCAAGCTTTCGTTGAGCAAGCCGCCCCATACTGCGCGACCGATCCAACGCGATGCTGCGATAACCGGCTTTTGCGAGATCAATCTGCAGGCCGCCAGTGCCGTGCGCCAATTCGAGAACCAGGCCGTGCTCAGCTGGCGGCAATAATGGAGTGACGCTAAGTTGCCAACTTCGCCAGCGCCCGAGCGATACCGCAGAGCTGACAATGTCATATATGAAGGCGCATTCGTTGTAAAGCAGTCGAAAACCGAAACGCCGGAGGCTGTTCAGCATTGCTTCAGAGCGCTGATGATACGACCGGGTTCGTCTGTGATGATGGAATTGACGCCGAGCCGCTTCAGATGCAGCGCGCGCTCCGCATCGTTGACCGTCCAGACATTGACGTAGTAATCGTAGGTCCGCGCCCAATTCATGTATTCCTCATCGACCATGTCATGCCGAGGGTGACGCGCTTCGTGCCACAATTTCTTCAGCGGGAGATAATGCTCCGCTGGCATATCGGGCTGATAGAGAAAGCCCATCATCACCATGGGCATCATTCCCCTAACACGCCTCAGGATCACCGGATCGAAACACGAGATGATGACCTGCTCGCGCATGTTGTGTCGTCGTAGACAATCGGCAAGCCGCTTCTCTATGCGGTCCAGCGAATCGCGCGAAGCTTTAATCTCCACATTAATGAGCATGGCATTTCCGAACGCGTCAAAGACCTCGTCGAGAGTGGGAATCCGCTGGCCGGCAAACCTGTCAGCAAACCACGAGCCCGCGTCGAGACGCTTCAGTTCATCCAAGGTCAAATCGGCAACGCGACCCTTTCCATCAGTTGTTGAATCGACGGCGTCGTCATGAATGACGACGAGATGACCATCGCGCGAAACTTGGACATCAAGCTCAATGCCATCAGCGCCTTGCTCGCGAGCAAGCTCAAAGGCCGTCAGCGTATTCATAGGCGCCTGCGCCATCGCGCCCCGGTGGCCGAAGACAAGTGTCTCACCCGAGTTGAGGGCTTCGCTCATGGTGCGGTAGCGCATGGCTGGCGTTACGGGATCACAGACTATACGAGGATTTTTAAGTCATCGCCCTCGATTCGCACTTCAAACCAGGGCACGTCGACCTCTGCCGGACTGCGCGTCGCCTTACCATTGCGCAGATCGAAACGCCCGCCATGACGCGGGCACTCGATTTCGTGGCCGACTATCTTGCTGGGGCGATCTTGAAGATCAAAGGCCAGCACGTTTCCATCATGCGTGCATAAATCTTCGATGGCGTAGATCTTGCCACCGACATTGAACACGGCAATCCAGCGGTTGTCGACGCCGAAGACTTCGCGCTGTCCCGGCGGCAGTTCATTGACAGAACACAAGGTCACCCACTCAGCCATCACTCTTCCTCAATCAGCAGCCATTGTTCAGCTCCCGCCGTGCCATAAGCGCCGACCACAAGCACTTTCAGCGGCAGGAGGGCACACTTCACTCGATTGATGCTCAGGCGCAGCCCGATGTTGTCCAATAGCTGCTGTTTGTCGATCCTGCGCGCTTCGGTGAGCTTCATCCCGATGAGCTCCTCGCCGAACATCGACGCCGAGGCCTGACTGATGGCGCAGCCTTCGCCATCCCAGCCGATCTCGGTGATACGGCCAGCTTCATCCAAGCGCAGGGTCAAACGCAGATGATCGCCACAAAGCGGGTTGGACTCTTCGTGATCGAAGTCATTTGGCTCAAGCAAGCCCCAATTGCGCTGATTGCGCGCATGATCCAGGATGAGCTCGCGGTACATGTCTTCCATGATGGGCGTCACTCGCAATGTCAAAAGCGCGCCGTTAAGATGCGCCTTGAATTATATCGCTTATGTCGAGCACGTCTACAGATTTCCCGGCGTCTTGGGTATCAAAAGCGGAACCGGATGCCGCCCGTACGATCCAGGTGGAAACTGTCTAGCCGATGATCTTCGCCTCGATTTCGTCCATCAGTCGCTGACGAAAGCGCTCGAAGGGGATGCGCTGCAACAGTTCATCGAAGAAGCCTTCGATGATCATCAGCTGAGCTTGGGGACGGGTGATGCCGCGGCTCATCAGATAGTAGATGGGCTCTTCCTCGAGTGTTCCGAAGGTCGCTGCATGAGAGCAAGCGACGTCATCCGCCTCGATCTCGAGTCCGGGAATACTGTCCATGCGCGCCTCGTCGCTCAGCAGCAAATTTCGACAGACCTGATAGCCGTCAATGCGCTGCATCTGCGGCAAGGACTTGATCATGCCTTGCCAGAGCGTCCGCGCCGTATCGCGAGCGGCGCCCTTGAACAGCAGATCGGTGTTAGTCAGCGGCGCATTGTGATTCTGCTGCGTATCGAGGTCAAAGAACTGGTCATGATCGGCGAAGAAGAAGCCACTCACACGCGCGTTGGCGCCGGTCCCAACCGCATCCACCTCGATAAAAGCCTTCGTAAGTCGACTGCCCATAACCCCATTGACCCAATCCAGTTGGGCGTCGCGGCCGACGATGCCACGCTGGTGGCTAAATTCAAATGTCTCGCGATTCCAATCTTGCAGCGAGACATAGCGCAGGTTGCCGGCGGCGCCGACGATCAACTCTGTCGCGCCGACGTATGCCGATTGTCCGACCGCTTCGCTGGACGCATACTCCACTTGCATGGTCGCCTGCGCGTTGTCCTCCACGACAACCAGAACATGCCCCATCGCCGTCCCGGAACTGGTGTTGTAGCAAACCACGTGCAAAGGCAATTCGGCAATCGTATTGCGCGGCACATACACGAAAACGCCGTAATCCCATAGCGCGGCATGCAAGGCGGCGAATTTGCCGTCGGCCGCCTTAACCGCCTGCGTCATCAGGTGCTCCTCAACCAGCGTTTCGTGATCGCGCACCGCCGTCCGCAAATCGGTGAAAAGCAGACCTTGCTGAACAAGCGCCTCCGCGAGCTCCGATCTGACCACCTTACCGTCTACAATGACCAGCAAGCCGCCTTGCTCTTCGCCGGTAAGCGGCTCAAGATTTTTCGCCGGCACGACGGCGGATGTGGCGCCATTCGCCTGAATCCGGCGCTCGGCTTCATCCCAGCGGATATGACGATAATCGGTCCGCCGCCATTCCTCCTCTTGATAGGGCATGGGTGTATTCTGGTATGTCTCCCATGCCTCCACGCGCCGCGCTCGCAGCCATTCGGGCTCGTCATGCGCGTCGCTCAGGGACTGAACATCAGCCAAGGTATAACTGGGCGCTTGCGGAAGCGCCGATCGCCTGCGTACTACTGCCACGTTTCATCTCTCCTGAGTTTGCTAGGGTGATATGCGCGCCCGGCGGCACATTTGCGTTTGTATCGATACTAGCCGATTGAGCCTTCCAACTGAATTTGAATCAGTCGGTTCAATTCCAGCGCGTATTCCATCGGCAGTTCCTTGACCAGAGGTTCGAGGAATCCGTTGACGATCATCGCGTTGGCTTCGTCTTCGTTGATGCCGCGGCTCATCAGATAAAAGAGTTGATCTTCCCCGACTTTGCTGACCGATGCCTCGTGCCCCATTGTGACATCTCTGGCATCAATCTCTATGGTTGGATAAGTATCGGAGCGGCTGTCATCATCAAGCAGCAGCGCATCGCAAACGACATTGCTCTTGCTGTTGCGAGCCGCTTTGTCGATTTTGAGCAAGCCGCGATAGCTGGCGCGGCCGCCATCTTTGCTGATTGACTTGCTGATGATTTGGCTGGTTGTATTCGGCGCCAAATGGGTGATCTTGGCGCCGGCATCCTGATGCTGCCCATCGCCGGCGAAGGCGATCGAGAGCACTTCGCCATGCGCTCCCTCGCCGCGCAATATCACTGCGGGATATTTCATCGTCAGGCGGCTGCCCAGATTGCCATCGACCCATTCCATCGTTGCGCCCTCTTCGGCAACGGCGCGTTTCGTCACCAGGTTGTACACATTGTTGGACCAGTTCTGAATCGTCGTGTAGCGGCAGCGACCGCCCTTCTTGACGATGATCTCAACAACGGCGCTGTGCAGACTGTCTGAGCTGTAAATCGGCGCCGTGCAGCCTTCGACGTA
>JAAXID010000201.1 GCA_012270545.1 Anaerolineae bacterium
GTCTACAGCTTTTCGCATAGGAATCGCCGCTTTCATGGGAGTGTCTAATTTCGAGGAGGTGAAGTAAAGATAACGCTAGCGCAAACCCGCTAGAGAACTCCCTTCTCCAATGCTTTGGGATGCTCGCCATAGAGATGGCGAGAAGGGCCGGGGCTGGGGTTAGAAAAGCAGAGTCCAGCCATTTGACACCCCCTGTCCCCGCCTTTGATTGCCTAGTTATGCAAGCTATGCTATATTGAACTGACGCGAACGCTCGCTATTCATTCTCGCTCAAACGCTTATCGCAGGAGTTTCTTCATGCCGCAGAATCCACGTCACCCAGAAGGGCAGGGTTTGGTCGAATACGCATTGATTCTTGTTCTCGTCGCAGTTGTGGTCATTGTCATCCTTGCGCTGCTGGGACCGGCAATTGGCAACATCTTCTCCAATATCATCAACAGCTTGAACGCAACGGCGACGCCAGCCGTCACACCGACACCCACCACCTGATCCAAATCTGAACTGTAACAAACGCGTGGGCGGCTGAATTGCCGCCTGTTTTTGTTGCCATATGGCTGGGCGAGGAATTGCCGACCGGAAGCAGTTTCGCACCGCTGTCTTACCGCCAATCGTATAATCGGCTATACTTTCCCAAATCGTTCCCGTGAGAGATTAGCGCGCCGGCGCATCATGTCGGCACTCGCGGTCTAAGCAAGGGGAGGACAGATGATCCTGGAAGAGCTGTCAAACGCCATCGGCGTCAGCGGCGAAGAAGACGAAGTCCGCGGCATCGTCATCGACGCCATCCGTGATCATGTCACGGATCTCGAAGTTGACGCGCTGGGCAATGTCACGGCTATGCAGCGTGGGACAGAGCGTCCCGAATTCAGCGTGATGATCGCCGCTCACATGGACGAAATTGGCATGATGGTGACCGCCGTCGAAGCCAACGGCTTGATTCAGTTCACCAACGTCGGGGGCATCGATCCACGTGTCCTGCCGGGCAAGCGCGTCAAAGTCGGTGCAAAACGGAGGCCCGGTGTGATCCTCTGGAAACCCATACATCTGTGGCACGATATGAAAACGGTGGCGATTGACGCACTGCGCATCGATGTCGGCGCAACCGACAAGAGCGCCGCCGAACCCGGTGATCGCACCGCTTTCGACGGCGCCTACAGCCGGCTCAGCGACACGGTCGTGCGCGGTAAAGCTTTCGACGACCGCGTCGGCTGTTCGGTATTAGTGGATATACTCCAGAACGGTCCCTACCCGGTGACGGTCGCTGCCGCTTTCACCGCGCAGGAGGAGATCGGCTTGCGCGGCGCCCAGGTGGCGGCCGAGCGACTGCAGCCCGATGTCGCCATCGTGCTCGAAGGCACCTACGCTTATGATCTGCCCGACCCTAACCGCGAGCTCGATGCCGGCGACTTGCTCTTGAATCCCGGAACCCGCTTCGGAGAGGGCGCCGTCCTCACCCTGTCCGACCGACAGATGATTACCGATCCGCGCGTTCTCGTTTTTCTGCGCGAAACAGCCGAAGCGAACGACATCGCCTACCAGGTCAAAACCATGGGTGGCGGCGGCACCGATGGCGGGGCAATTCACCTCGCGCACGCCGGTATCCCGACGATGCCGATCTCAGTGCCCTGCCGCTACATACATACGCCGACAGCGCTGCTGAATCTCGAGGATTATGAAAGCGTGCTGTCTTTGTCGCAGGCGGTCTTGCGACGGATCAGTCCCGATACGTTTCGGCGCGACTGACTTGACGTTAGCCTTCAGGCAGCTTGAGTTCCTGCCCGATGCTCAAGCGATTCGGGTCCGTCAATCCATTTAGCGCTATCAATTCATTGACATCGACGCGGTAACGCAGCGAGATACTCTCAATCGTTTCGCCGGCCGATACGACATGAATTTCGGGTCGCGCCGTCGCCGTCGGCTCGACTTCGGCCGTCGGCGCGCTCGTGGCTTCTTCTTCAGCCTCTACTTCAATGGCGCCCGCTATCACCGGCGCTTCTGCCGCGCTCTCTTCTGGCTCGCTCGACTCGCAGTCGGGGATGAGCAGCAACTGACCGATGAACAGATTCTCGTTATCCAGTTGATTGACTTCCATGATTGTCTGATACGTCGTGCCCCAGGCCAGCGCCAGCCGGAATAAGACATTGCCCGCCTGCACCTGATAGACGCACTCATCGTCGGGGTCGAGCTGTTCTTCGAAATTCAACGTCGCCGTGGGGCGCGTGAAAGGCACCAGTGTCCCCGCCGGCGCCGTCGGCCCGGCCGCTTCACTCGTCTGAAGCGCCACCGTCGGCTGTTCTACCTGACCCGGCACGGTCTCCGGCGTGATGTATTCCCTTTGCGTCGTGCTCTGACCCGTCCCGTCAGCGCCAGCCGTACCCTCGCTGAGCTCATCATCCGCCACGGCTACGGTCGAGGTCGCCTCCGCGACTACCTCAGCGCTATCAATCTGCTGGAAGGGTTCCTCGGCCTGGCGATAACAGCCGGCGAGCAGGGTTGCGCAAATCAGCAACGTTACAAGTAATCTGGGCTTCATGAGGTCAAGCTCTCTCGAATCCAAACCAAGCTGGCCCCATTATAGTGGAGTCGCCCCGGACGCGCTTGCGAGCCAGGGTCTACATTTTCTGCGCTTTGGCCAGCGACACAAGTGCCGCCCCTACAAGGCTTGTCCACTACTGCAAATCTTAGTCATAGATAACTGGAACATTACCGAAATAATACAAAAAGAGTCAATCCTTGCGAGAGGCAAGAGATTAATGCGGAATCCGCCAAGTTCAGCTCCCCTTCCATAGCTCGCTAGGTCACGTAGACATATACTTCCGAGAAGGGGCCGCGCCGCGTAGACACTGGCGGTCGGGGATGGGGTAGAGAAAGCGCAGTGGCATGACTCAGTAGCGACAAGCCTTACATGTATCGTTTGGAGGGGGCGCCGTGCGCGAACTAACCGACTTGCGGCAGCGCCTCCATCGCCCGCTCGATCTCCGCCTGCGGATACTCGTAATTCGACAGCTCACCGCCCAGATACGCGTCGTAAGCGCTCATGTCAAAATGACCGTGTCCGCAGAGATTGAAGAGGATGACGCGCTCTTCGCCCGCTTCTTTCGCCGCCTGCGCTTCGCGGATCGCCCCCGCGATGCCATGCGCCGCTTCCGGCGCGGCGATGATGCCCTCGGCCTTGGCGAAGGTGATGGCGGCGCCGAAGGTCTCCATCTGTGGGATGGCATATATATCGAGCAGATTCTGATCCCACAGCTCGCAGATGATGGAGGCCATGCCATGATAGCGCAGCCCACCGGCGTGCAGCGGCGGCGGCACGAAGCCATGCCCCAGCGTGTACATCTTCACCAGCGGCGTCATGCCAACTGTGTCGCCGAAATCGTAAGCGTATACCCCGCGCGTCAAACTCGGGCAGGCGGCCGGCTCAACGCCCAGCAGCTTGGTCTGCTTGCCCGCGGTCAGGTTCTGATGCAGGAAGGGCAGGGCGATGCCGGCAAAATTGCTGCCGCCGCCCGTCGGTCCCACGACCACATCGGGATACTCGCCCGCCACTTCCATCTGCCCCAGCGCTTCCTGCCCGATGACTGTCTGGTGCATCAAGACATGATTCAGCACGCTGCCCAGCGAATACTTGTATACCCCGCCGCTAGTGGCCGCCACTTCCACCGCTTCGCTGATGGCGATGCCCAGCGAGCCAGTGCTGTCTGGATCCCCCGCCAGGATGCTGCGCCCGGCCTGGGTGGAGTCGCTCGGGCTGGCGGTGACCTCCGCGCCGAAGCTCTGCATGATCGCGCGCCGATAGGGCTTCTGCTCATAGCTGATCCGCACCATATAGACGATGCATTCCATATCGAAAAAATTGCAGGCTTGCGCCAGCGCCGTGCCCCATTGCCCGGCGCCCGTCTCGGTGGTCAAACCGTTGATGCCCTCTTGCTTGTTGTAATAGGCTTGCGCCGTCGCCGTATTCAGCTTGTGGCTGCCCGATGGCGAAACGCCCTCGTACTTGTAGTAAATGTGCGCCGGCGTATCCAGCGCTTTCTCCAGCCGCCGCGCGCGCAGCAGAGGCGTCGGCCGCCACAGCTTGTAGATATCGCGCACCTCATCCGGTATCTCGATCCAGCGATCCTGGCTCACTTCCTGCAAGATTAATTGCATGGGGAAGAGCGGCGCCAGATCGTCCGGGCCCACCGGCTGATGGCTGCCCGGATGCAGCACCGGCGGCAGCGGCCGCGGCAAGTCCGCCTGCACGTTGTACCAGTGCCGCGGGATGGCATCTTGTGGCAGGTCAAAACGAATGATTTCGGACATCAGATTGTTCTCCATGCTAACAACTTGTCAGGGCGAAAGCCAAGAAAAGAATTGTGTTCACCCGAACCACAGAAATCACTCCCGTAAACGCGGCTTCGAACTGCGAAGTACGCCAGGTAGTATGCCTATGGATGAGACGCATTGCAAATTGACATCCGCGCGAGGAGCGCTGGGCGCCCCCGTCGAGCCCCTCGGTGAAAGCAGCTCAGCCACAACTCCCATGCGGCGTCACATAATCTGCGCTGACCCAGCCAGCAAGCCCGTAAAAATCTACTTGGAACCAGCCCGCTTCATATTTCATCGCGGTCAAGGTCACCCCTTGGGGCAGCGTGCTCATAATCGCGCCACCTGGGCGCGCACGAAAGTTCAGATGAGCGTTCAGGGTGACTTGACAATCCGCCAAGTTATCCTCAGCTTCAATTGCCGCGGGCGCCGGACCCGGCACTAGCACCACCGAACCAGGGCGCTCAACCAGGGTACAGGTCATACCTGCTTTACTGTACCCGGCCAAAGAGAGGACGTTGCGCGGCGAGGTAGCGGCATCCAAAAAGACCAAGGAACCGCTATTTTTAAAGCAGACTTCCACCCCGCCCCCAAGGTAGCCCCAGACATCCACCGCGTCAATAAAACCAGCCTGAATCACCTCCAGAATCCCAATGCCGGCGGCATCAAGTATCCGGCACTGGACGCCGTCGCTGATTTGGCTGACGATAATGCTTGCGGGCAATGTCAGGCAGGTTGAGATCGATGGCACCTTTGCCTCGGAACCACTTGTCCCGGAGTCATTTCCCCCGGATCCGCCTCGCCCGGATCCACTTTCCCCGGATCCATTTGCCCGGCTGGATTGCGGCATCGCTTCATAAGCGCCGATATCGCAGCCCTTCATTTGCGGCCGCTCCGTGCCCGCCTGGTCGGTTTCCTCACAGTAGTCCTCATCAGCGGTATCGATCGCTGGGCTGCCCATTTTCAGCGGGACATAAGCCGGTGAACCCATTGCTTTGCCGAGCATAGGATTGCCGCTGAGCGCCGCTAAAGGATCTGTTTCGGCGGCGGCTTGAGCCCCCACTGTCTGCGGCGCGCAGGTGCCATCCGCGATGAAATTGCCGCTGTTCTCGCTCAATCCGGCCTTGTGTGACTCCGTACAGTCATCGCCTTTGTTTCCAGAAAGGAGGCTGTTGCGCAGATTCAGCGTGCCCCCATCGAGAAACAGGCCGCCACCGACATTGCTTGTATCTTCTTTGCCATCGTCGACAGTATTGTTCACAATCGTTACATGCGTGAGCGTGACCGTGCCATCAGAGACAAAGAGGCCCGCGCCCAGGTGCAGTTTAGCTCCTCGCACGATGTTCTCGCTGATGGTCGTATTGGCGATCGTCACAGTGCCATCCTCAATGTAGAGTCCACCACCATTCTCAGCCGCTGTATTGCTGGAAATGCTACTGTTTGTGATGGTCACCGTGCCGCTCACAATGTAAACTCCGCTACCCGAATCAGTCACCGTATTGTCAGAAATTGTGCTGTTTGCGACCGTCGCTGTACCGCCATCGATGTAAAGTCCGCCACCACTATCAGCGCCACTATTGCTGATGCGGCTGTTGTTGATCGTGAGGACGCTGTCAGAGCTCTGGATCACCGCGCCACCATCCCCAGACCCACCGCTGGCATTGCTTAAGGTCAAACGATTGATCGTCAGGTCACCATTCGTAAATACATCAAAAATTTGATACTCGCCATTGCCGTCAACTGTGAAGCCATTGCCCTCGATCACAATAACTGATACCACCGAGGGCAGCTCGCCCGCCAGCGTGATCGTACCGGATGCGGTGCCGGCTTCGGTGATGACAATGGTATCCGCCGTATCCGCATCGCCCAGCTCGCAGCTTGCAGTTGAATCTTTCGGCAGCGCGCCAGTATTGGCGGACACGATCGCCTCAGCCAAAGTGCAGCCATCGTCCACCACAATGTCAACCGCGAGGACCTGTGAAGCGGGCAGGAGCAGCAATGCCATCACCAGAAAAAGGCCGCGACAAATTGTGCGATAGTTCGCTGCGCTCATAGCCATGACTCCTATTTTGAGCTGCTGTTTATTACAACATCTGACCGCATCTTCTTCGATTCTACTTGTGGCTGGAAATGTTGCTACGGAATTGCGGGACGATTTGCCAAGCGCATTTCTCTTCATAGCAATGGTATGAAGAATGGGCACACGATATTGACGAAAAAAGCGGCAGCGGGCATACTTAATTAAAGATAACGTGCTTGCTCGTGATGATGAGTCGGGCCCCTTGCGGCAGAAAATTCCGAACCGTGTCAGGGCTTAACGGCAGCAGCACTAAGGAATACCTCTGGGTGTCTTGCGGTCTCCTGACTCATCTTCCCGGGCAAGCACGTCTTTATTCCTTGCGCGCTGGCGGGGCGCCCTGGCAGACAAACCTCGACTAGCGCAGCGTCGCGACCGTTATCGCGACATCGAATTGCCGGCAAAATACCACCGCAGAGTTGTAAGCGCTCAGGTCATGGTCTGGTGGCAGGAAATAACTTTGATCGCCGATGTTGCCCTTGAGCCGGCCCAGATCGAGAGAATCGTCCCCCAGTTGCAGCGCGCTTAGAGGCTGTGGGTCGCGCGCCAGATAAACCCGCACATCGCCACAGCGCGCCGAGCTGAAGTCTTCAAAGCGCAGGATCCGCGTCGAGTCGGCCAATTCATATATCGTCGCTGTTCCCGCGCCATAATGCAGCGCGTTAAGCATTTGGAATTCCCCGCTAGCTAACACGCGCGCGCCTTCCAAAGCGTCTCCGGCATTCACGTCGATGGGCGCCGCTTCTGGCCCGCTGATGGCGACCAGCGCCATTTCCAGCGCCATCGCCACATTGCGCTCGCGCATATCCAGCAACGCCGCGCGCACGTCCGCCGGCAGCGCCAGGAAATCATCCTGCAAATCCAGCGCCAAACCGGGGAAGGCGTCGTGCTCGCCCCGCTCGCGAAAATAACCGCGCCAGGCGGGAAAGGTCCAGACGGCGACGGCGATCAAGGCCACCAGCGTCAGCAGAATGAAGCGAAAGCGCAATTGCATCCCGACCGAACCGTCCCCTCCAGCAGGCTACCTCAGTCTGTCACCAGCATTGTGGCATAGCGCGCATATCGCGGCAAGACCATCCAGTGAACGCGCCCTGTGGAACCCACTGAGTCGCTATCTGCTACAATCACCACGCTACACAATTTGAGGATCACACCGATGCCCTTCCACTTCGAATGGTACGACGAAAGCAAACGCGCCATACGCTACACCGCCGCTGGCGACTGGAATTGGAAGGATTACCATCAGGCGGTACGCGCTTCCGCCTTCAGCTTGACCGCGGTCGATCATCCGGTCGACTCCGTCATCGACCTGCGTGCCAGCACGCGTCCATCGTTGCCCGCTGGCGCCCCCGCTCATGTTCGCAGCTTCGGACGCGTGACGGGTGCCCGCCTGACTGGCCGCGCCGCAGTCATTGGCCTGCCGGCCGGGGAGGCGGAAGGCTTGGGGCTTTCGCCTGAGCGGACGCTGTCCACCCGCGACGGCTTCAGCGTTTTTGTCGATACAGATGCCGAACTCGAGCAATTGCTCGCGGAGTGGGCGGCGGATCCGCCCGCGTCTTAGAGGTCTTCGTGGCTGACCGCCGGCGTCGATGGCAGGGTCACGATGACCGGCAGGCAGAGCAGCGAAATCAACGCGGCGACGATGAAGGCATTCTGCAAACCGAGGGCATCGCCCAGCGCGCCAACCATCATCACGTTGAGCGCGCGGACGCCGAAGGCATAAAACATGAACATGCCGTTGGCGGTGGCGCGGTTCTCGGGCAGTTGATCCTGCACCAGCGCCAGGAAAACCGGTGATACCGAAAGCGCCGTGAAGCCCAGGCCGATGAGCAGCGGGATCAGCAGCGCGCCTTCAACATGTACAAAGACCAGCATCAGCAGCGCCGAGCTGATCGCCGCCCCCGCCACCATCTTCCGCCGCCCGAAGCGATCGCTGAGCGTACCGCCCATCAGCGCGCCGCCAACGCCGGAAAACTCGTAGAGCGCCAGCGCGCCCGTCGCCAGGGTCAACTCGAAGCCGCGGATGTCCACCAGATAGACGACCATGAAAATGCCCAGGCTGCTCATCGCCATATTGCGCAGGAGCATGACGCCCAGCAGCGGCGCAAATACCCGCGCGAAACGCCTCAGCATCGGCTTGGTCTTGCTCTTGCGGCCTTCCCGCTTGGCCGAGACATCGCGCAGCCGCCAGAAGAGCACCGCGCTCGATAGCCAGCCGAAGAACATCAGCCGCCACAAGCCTTCCATGCCCCATTCGGCCACGCCAAAACCGACCAGCAGCGGTCCCACCGAGCGCGCCAATTCGCCCGCCGCCATGAAAAAGCTCATGCCGCGCCCGACCTTGTCGCCGGCCACATGCGCGATCATCGCTGGCGCCGGCGCGTGAAAGGCCATGATATTCACGCCCACGCAAAACAGCAGCAGCGCCGCCGTGCCATACGTAGGCATGAAGCCGATCAGCGTCGCCAGCGTCGCTGTGATCGCCGGCGCGAAAATCACCAGATAGCGCACGGAGAATCGATCGGCCAAATATCCGATGAGGGGACCCAACAGCGAAGGCGCTTGCATGAATACGGGCAAGGAACCCGCCATTAGCAGCGTCAAGCCCAGTTTGTCGATCAGCAGGGGCAATAGCGGCGCGATGAAGGCGGAATAAACATCATGCACAAAATGCCCGCTGCAGATCAGCAAGATGCGGCCGTAATCGAATGCCGTCTCTCGCTTGGCTTTGCTGTCGATGTCGACCGTGGCCGATGTCATGGGGCGTCCGTTCGGACTTTGCCAATTAGCGGCTGATTATAGCGGTCGGCGCCGATTGCGGCAATTGCACTTGAGACCAGTTGACGGTACGTCGGGATTGCTTCATTGCCGATAAGGAACACTGACGAAAGCCTAGTATCCTTTTGGTCGAAGGTTTGCGTTTGCGGCGGCGCAACTGTATAGTATAAGCATCTTGTTTCCGCAGGAAATTCCATGAACAAGCGACAGGAAATGAACGCGTCCAGTCCTGTTAACAGCGTATCTGACCGAGCGACAGTTCAACAGCCACTTGGACTCGACGTTGAAGTGGTTGGCGAGCATGAACGCGAAAATCTTGAGATTTTCTTTGCGGAAGCTGAAGAACGACGTGCGAACGATGTTGTCTTGAATTGCCAAGACAACCTTGATTTCCTGCGCGAGCAACCGAAGGAAAAGTTCAAACTAATAGTCACCTCACCGCCTTACAACATCGGCAAGAGCTATGAAGTGCAATCTTCGCTCGACGACTATTTGGCGAACCAACGACAAGTAATAGGCGAATGTATCCGCGTATTACATCCGAAGGGTTCAATCTGTTGGCAAGTCGGAAATTATACTGACAATGGCGAGATTATCCCCTTGGATTGCTTGCTGTTTCCGATCTTTCGTGAATTTGGCTTGAAGCTGCGCAATCGCATCATTTGGCACTTCGGCCACGGGCTACACTGCCGCAACCGGCTTTCAGGTCGCTACGAAACCATCAACTGGTGGACCAAAAGAAATGACTATACTTGGCACCTGGATCCGATTCGCGTCCCTTCTAAATATCCCGGTAAGCGACACTTCAAAGGACCGCGCAAAGGAGAATTGTCGGGCAACCCGAAGGGCAAAAATCCTAGCGATGTTTGGGAATTTCCTAATGTCAAGAGCAATCACCCGGAAAAGACGGTTCACCCGTGTCAATTCCCTGTTGAGTTGGTAGAGCGTCTTGTGCTGTCTTTGACAGACGAAAATGATGATGTCTTTGACCCCTATGTTGGCGTAGGCTCTTCTGTTGTCGCCGCCATAAAACATAAGCGCAATGGTTACGGTTGCGACGTCGTTGAAGAATATATTGCAATTGCTCGCGAGCGGGTGGATGCATTCTACGCCGGAACATTGAAAACCAGACCCATGGGTAAACCAGTTTACGATCCAACGCTGCCAAACGGCGGCCATTGATGCGGATCGCGGCGCAATACTCTCATCTCAACGGCTTGGAATATATGCTCGTACATCGTTCCACATTGTGGAATGAGATTATGGGTGTCATCGAAAGCGTCGATGCGGAAGCGTGCAAGACCAAAGTGTCAAAAGAAAAGACCATGCGTGGGAAACTGCTGTATTCTCCCGTCGCTATGAACGACAAATTCAAAGCAAGTTTCAGGGGTCTGGGTTGGACGGAACGTAGAAATACCTTTTGGGTTACGGACGACGAAGAACTCATGCGCGGCCTTTACAACCAGCCGGCGGAAGAACAAAAGAAGGCAATCCGAGACGCTGGTCGCGAGCCGATTATGTCATACAATCAGACGGATTTCGTGAAAGATCGAATAGCGGTTGAAATTCAATTCGGCAAGTACACCTTTGTTGCTCATGACCTCTTCGTGAAACATTTGAGCTTTTTCGTGTCCGGTATCATTGACGTCGGCATTGAGATCTTGCCTATGAAGCAGTTGGAGCGCGAAATGTCTTCTGGCGTTCCATATTACGAGCGCGACTTGGTTAATGTGCTAAGGCAGGGACGCGGTGTTCCTGCCGTTCCTCTGATATTGCTAGGAATCGCCCCTTAACTCGGATCCAGACATAGAAAGTTTGGCAGTTCCCGGTATCAGTCTGTGGGCTCAGTACTACTGTGGTAATTCCCGCCCCATCTGCTATCATGCGCGGTATGAATAACTCAGCGCGACCCTTCAGCAACAGGCGTTATCTAGACGCCATCGATGATCACATCGTCATCTTCGACGGCGCTATGGGCACCAGCATCCAGGGCTACGATCTCAACGAATACGACTTCGGTGGCGCGGCCTATCAAGATTGCATCGATTATCTCGTCATCACGCGGCCCGATATCATCCGCGAGATTCACGTGTCCTTCCTGAATGTCGGCGCCGAAGCGATCGAAACCAACACGTTCCGCAGCAATCGCCGCACCCTGGCCGAACATGGTCTGGGAGAGCGCACGCTCGAAATTAATCGCACGGCCGCCCGTATCGCTCGCGCCGCCTGTGACCAAGTTGAAGCTGAAACCGGCAGCGCCCGCTTCGTCGCCGGCAGCATGGGACCCAGTGGCATGCTCCCCTCAGGCGATGATCCTGACCTCAGCGATATCAGCTTTGATGAGCTCGCCGATCTCTTCTATGAGCAAGCGCAAGGCCTGGTCGAAGGCGGCGCCGACCTGCTGCTGCTCGAGACCGGCCAGGACATCCTCGAGGTCAAAGCGGCCGTTCACGGCGTCAACCGCTACTTCGCTGACAGCGGGATGCGCCTCCCGCTGCAAGTGCAGATCACGCTTGATGTCAGCGGGCGCATGCTCTTCGGCACCGATATCGCCGGCGCGCTCGCCACACTCGAGGCGCTGCCGATCGACGTGCTCGGCCTGAATTGCTCCACCGGGCCGGAATACATGCGGGGACCGATTCAGTATCTGGTCGAGCGCTCGCCCTATCCCATCAGCGTTTTGCCCAATGCCGGCTTGCCTATCAATGTCGATGGCGAAGCCGTCTATCCCATGGAGGGGGCACCTTTCAGCGAGATGGTGGGCGAGTTCACGCGCTGGGGCGTCAACGTGGTCGGTGGTTGCTGCGGCACGACGCCGGCGCACATCGCCCGTCTCTATCAGCAGGTTCACGGCCAGACCTATGAAGAGGCGCTCGCGCGGCAATCCGGTCGGCGGGCGCCACTGCAGCGCGACATCATGCAGGAGCCGCAAGCCTCCAGCGGCATGACGGCGGCCCGCATGATGCAGGATCCCGGTCCCACCCTCATCGGCGAGCGCGTCAATAGCCAGGGCAGCCGTAAAGTCAAGCGCCTCTTGCTCGAAGACGACTACGAGGGGATCGTCGAAATCGCGGTTGGACAGGTGGAGCGCGGCGCTCACATGCTTGATGTCTGCGTCGCAATGACCGAGCGCGATGACGAAAAAGAGCAGATGCAAAAGCTGGTCAAGAAGCTGTCGCTGGCGGTCGAAGCGCCCCTGATCATCGATACCACTGAAGCCGATGTCGCCGAAGCCGCTCTCGCCTTATATCCCGGTCGCGGCATCATCAACGGCAACAACTTGGAAAACGGCCGCGAGCGCATCGACCAGATCCTGCCCATCGCGGTGAAACACGGCGCCGCCGTCCTCTCGATGACCATCGACGAAACGGGCATGGCCCATACCCGCGACAAGAAGCTGGAAATCGCCCGGCGCATCAGCGACATCGCTTGTGACGAATACGGACTGTCACCCGAGGATCTCATCTTCGATACGTTGACCTTCCCGCTCACTACCGGTCAAGAGGAACTGCGCGCGGACGCCGTCGAGACCCTCAATGGCCTCCGCTTGATCAAAGAGCAGATCCCCGGCGTCATGACCGCGCTCGGCATCAGCAATGTCAGTTTCGGCGTCGGCAGTGCCGCCCGCGGCGTGCTCAACAGCGTCTTTCTCTACCACGCGGTCAAAGCCGGGCTGGATATGGCGATCGTCAATCCCGCCCATATCACCCCCTATTTCGAAATCCCCGACGAGCAGCGCAAGGTGGCCGAAGACCTGATCTTCAACAGCGACCCCGATGCCCTGCCGCGCTTCATTCAGTACTTCGAAGAGAACGAAGTGCAAGTCGCCGGCGCCGAGGAAATCGACCCCACGGCCGATATGAGCAGTGAAGAGGCATTGCACTGGCATATCGTGCATCGCAGGAAAGAAGGCGTCGAAGCGCTGATCGATGACATTCTGACGCGCATGGATGCCGTCGCCGCGCTCAATACCGTCTTGCTGCCGGCAATGAAAGAGGTCGGCGACAAATTCGGCGCTGGCGAACTCATCCTGCCCTTCGTGCTGGGTTCGGCTGAGGTGATGAAAAAATCGGTCGCCTACCTTGAGCGCTTCATGGAAAAGGTCGAGGGCGCCAGCAAAGGCATCGTCGTGCTCGCCACCGTCTATGGCGATGTGCACGATATCGGCAAAAACCTGGTCAAAACCATCCTCAGCAACAACGGCTACACGGTACACGACCTGGGCAAACAGGTGCCCGCCAACACCATCATTGACAAAGCGCTGGAATACCAAGCCGACGCCATCGGTCTTTCGGCGCTGCTGGTCAGCACATCCAAGCAAATGCCGCTGATCGTCAATGAACTTGCTCGCCGCGACCTGCGCATTCCCGTGCTGGTTGGTGGCGCCGCCATCAACCGCCGCTTCGGCCGCCGCATCCTCTTCCTCGATGACTCGCAGGCGCCCTACGACGCGGGCGTCTTCTACTGCAAAGACGCGTTTGAAGGGCTCGCCGTCGTTGATCAATTGCTCGATGCCGAGCGCCATGAACAGTTCCTCGACGAGGTCTTCAGCGAAGCTTATGCCGAAGTCGAGCGCGCGCCGCGTCGTCGCCGCGCCCGCCGTGGCAGCCGCCGAACGATTCGCGCCGCGCCCGATATCCCGTCGCCGCCCTTCTGGGGAAGCCGCGTGGTGCAGTCCATGCCGCTGGAAATCGTCCTTCAGCACCTGCACAAACCGGAGCTATTCCGCCTCTCCTGGGGCGCCAAGAACACCCAGGGCGCCGAATGGCAGCAGCTCGAAGCCGATTTTGAGGAGCGTCTCCTGCGCATGGCCAAGGACGCGGCGCGAGCCAACACACTCCGGCCGCAAGCCGTTTACGCCTACTTGCCAGCCAACAGCGACGGCGACGAACTGATCGTATGGGACGCGGAGGCCTACGCTGCAGCCGGCGAAAAGCGCGAAGCGGCTCGCTTCAGTTTTCCGCGTCAACCCGATGGCGAGACCCTCTGCATCAGCGATTACTTCGCGCCGCTCGACAGCGACTTAACCGATGTGCTGGTCTTGCAGACGGTCACCGTCGGCGCCGCTGCCACCGAAGCATTCGAGCGCCTGCAATCCGCGGACAAATACAGCGAGGCTTATTTCTTCCATGGCCTCGCCGTGCAAGCGGCCGAAGCGACTGCCAACTACCTCACTCACATTGTGCAGGCTCAGCTCGGCATTCCGGCCGGGCGAGGCAAACGCTATAGCTGGGGTTATCCTGCCTGCCCCGAGCTCGCCGATCACGAAATCGTCCTGCGCCTGTTGCCCCAGCTGGAGACCGAGCTCGGCCTGTCCCTGACTGCATCCTGGCAGTGGGTGCCCGAGCAGAGCACCGCCGCCCTCTTCACGCACCATCCCGATGCCAAGTATTACAGCGTTGGCAATCTCGATAGGGCGGGGCAGATTTTGGGTTGACAGCAGTAGGATCGCCACGCGCAAACATTGCCAGGCTCAATCTTCGCCGCCCTCATGTCAGCCGCAGTTGCCTTCTGGCTTCACATAATCAGCGCTGATCCAACCGGCAATCCCGTGATAATCCACCTGGAACCAGTCATCCGTTCGCGCCAGCGCCGTCAAGGTTACGTCATAGGGCAGAATGTCGATGACCTGCCCGCCTGGCGCCGCCCGGAAGTTGAGCATATCGGTCGTGCTGACCATGCAGCCACCCAAATTCTGGGCTGGCGGCGGCAATGGATCAGGCGCGGGACCGGGGACGAGCACCACCGTGCCGGGATGCTCGATAAAGGCGCAGGTCATGCCGTCTTTGCTGTAGGCGGCCAGTGAACTGACGCTGCGGGGCGCGGTCGACGCATCGAGGAAGACGAGCGAGCCACTGGCGTGGAAGCAGACCTCCACCCCAGCGCCGAGATAACCCCAGACATCGACAGCATCGATGAAGCCGCTTTCAATCACGGACGGGATGCCGATGCCGGTGGCGTCGAGATGACTGCATTGTGTGCCGCTAGACCTGATGCCAGAGACAACAATACTCGCGGGCAGCGCTGTTTCGCAGGTGGAAACCCGCCGCGGCGTAGCTGCCGCCCGCTCTTCCGGAGACGCAGCCGACTCCCGCTCTTCAGCCTGACTTGCCCGTTCTGACGGTGGATCATAATATTGAACAGCGCCCAGGTCACAGCCGGTGCTTGGTCGGGACGCGCCGCGCTGGTCGGTGGCCAAACAATTAGAAGGTCCTTTGCCAATTGCCGGGCTGCCGCTTCCCAGAGGCAAATGGGCGGGCGAACCTGTGGGACCGCCCAGCTCGGGATCGCCTGTGATGAGCGCGCTGCAGCTGCCGTCCTTCACCAGATTGGCTGTGTTAGCCAGGCTAAAACCCGCACAATCTCCATCTGTGTTGTCGGCGAAGATGCTGTTCTGCACTGTCATCGTGGCGCCTGCGCCAGCCGTGGTCACAAGCAAACCAATGCCATCGGTACTGTTCGCTAG
>JAAXID010000276.1 GCA_012270545.1 Anaerolineae bacterium
CTCGCCGCCCAGCCGCCGAATAGCGTCGTGAAGCAGAATATCAGCAGCCAGAGCGCAGAGGTCTCCGCCCGCGTGAGAAGAATAAAGACCCAGGCCGATGCGATGAGGAGCTGGCGCGCCGACAGGCCTTCGCGGAAGTGGGCGCTCATACCGTCGTCTCGAACTGTGGGAAAATGGTAGGCTGCCCAGACCATCGCCCAGCGCCCAAAGACCGGCGCCAGCGGCAGCCACTCAGGTGGGACCGACCGCAGCGCCAGCCACTTGCCCAGGAGCAGGAGAATCAGCCCGACCACGCCCCAGGCGCCGACGCACGGGTCACGCAAAATGCTGATGCGTTTCTCGGGCGCGACGCTTGCCAGCAAGCCATCGCAGCTATCGCCGAAGCCGTCCAGGTGTAAACCGCCTGTGATGATCACCCAGGCCAGCAAGATGAGAAAAGCGGTCAGGTCACGGTTGAAAGGCGAAACATGCGCCACCGCGACGAGCAAAGCGCCGATGCACAAGCCGACCAGTGGAAACCAGGCGAAAGACTTGCCCGGTTTGCGCTTGGCTGACGCGCCCAGCGGCAAGACTGTCAGGAAAGTGAAAGCGGCTCGTATGTCACTGAGCATCGGTAAGCCTCGGTTTCTCGCGCATAGCGATATTAGTCTAACGAAAAGTGGCGACGCGGCAAAGCGCAGCATTTACGCCGGGGTCAACTGCTCATGGTATAGTATCGCCACGGGATCGGCGGAGCGCGGACTGTCTTATGTCAGTTGCGGTGTCATTCCTGCGCGGCATCAATGTCGGCGGCCGCAAGAAAATCAAAATGGCGGATTTGCGCGCGCTTTACGCTTCGCTGGGCTTCCGCCATGTCCGCAGCCTCTTGCAAACTGGCAATGTCATTTTCGAAACGGACGAGACCGACTTGGCGCTGGTCAAAGAGCGGCTGGAGACGGGCATTTACGCTGCCTTCGGTTTTGATGTTCAGTTGATCATGCGCAGTCCAGCCACTTTCAAGACCATTTTCAAGCGTCATCCCTTCACGGATGAGCAACTGGACGAACCAAAGAAAGTCGCGGTTGTCTTTCTGCCTAAGGCGCCCAGCCTTGAAGCGGTTGAAGACTTGCGTAAAAACAACCCAGGACGCGAGTTCATTCAGGCTGATGGCAGCGAGCTATTTGTCTTTTACACCGACGGCCAAGCCAGATCTAAACTGGACAACAGCCGTATCGAAAGGGCGCTCGGTCTGCATTCCACAGCCCGCAACTGGAATACCTGCAACAGGATATTGAAGTTGCTCGCGGAATTGGAAGCCTAGGGGAGCCGATCGACATAGCACTGCGCGTTGGACCTCAGCCGGCCCCAATCGCGATCGGCGACGGCTTCATTGTTGATCAGCGATGAGCCGACGCCCAAGGCGAAAGCGCCGTTTTCGAGGAATTCGCGCATATTGTCGATGTTGACGCCGCCGGTTGGCATCAGCCGCAAATGGGGCAGTGGCGCCAGTACATCCTTGATGTAGCGCCGGCCAAGATGGTTCGCTGGAAAAACCTTGACGGCGCTCGCGCCCCACTCCCAAGCTTGCAGGATTTCAGTTGGCGTGAAAGCGCCGGGCATGAAGGGCAAATCGACTTCATGACAGGCGCTGTTGACTTCGCGCTTCCAGACCGGTGACACCACAAATTGCGCCCCGGCATCAGCTACCGCCCATACTTGTTCCGCTGTGATGACGGAACCGGCGCCGATTGCCACCGAGTCATCGACTAATTTTCGCATTTCCGCGATCGTGGACACGGCGTCCATGTTGGTCAGCGTGAATTCGATGGCGCGGATGCCGCCGTCGATTAAGGCGGTCGCGAGCTCTCTTGCAATTGAGAGATCGTCCAGTCGGACGATGGCGACGAGTTTAGTCTTCGCGATGATTTCCAGAGCGGTCATTAGCTAAGCTTGCCGTTGCGACGCTGGTCCTGTATGGCGCAAATATAACAAGCGCGCCGCTTGGCGGCAAATCAAAATGGCGCAGGAAAACGCGAAAGCCTATACCAATCTTTGGTTGCTTACAATGTCTACTACTTTTCCTCGAAACTGTCCGCTACCGCAGACGGATCGAAGTCGGGGTTCATCGGCGTCCAGATCGGGTAGCGGTGGGCATGTTTTGCGAAGTTCGGCCGCGGACGCAAGGCGATGATTCGCCCGCCCGTCAGGCTGATGTAGATCCAGCCGCGCGGATGGACGGCGACCGAAAGCGGCTGCTGCGGGTAAATCCCAAAGCCCGACTCGCTGATAAGAATGTATCGCTCCCAGTAGAGTCCCTCGCCGCGATAGGGCGCGTATGCTTGCCGCAAGGAATTATACCAATAGGGGATCAGAATGGTCGCACCGAGCGGCTGGTTTTCTTCGTCGAAGGTGATCATGATCACCTTGTAGCCGACGAAATCGATCTGGCTTGGCTCACCACTGAGCACCACGATCAACGTGTCTTTTGTGCCGGGAAGCGTGTCATGCGGGAATGCGGTTAGACTGATCGGCACAGCGCCGCTGCCGAAGCGCATGACCGGCGAAATGCTGTCTGCGCAATCAATATCGGCCGACGCTAAATTGCGCTCTCCCGCGCCAAGGCAATAGGGGAAGCCATACCACCCGCCCGGCTCCACCAGATTCAACTCATCGCGCGCGTGACGGCCAGCTTGATGTGGCGCGCTGTCGAGGGTCCAGAGCCGGTCGCGATAAAATGCGACATCGGCTGGCTGCCTGAATCCGGTCGCGACGATCTGCCGGTCGCTCCCATCCAGGTTCATACTGAGGATAGCACCGCGTTCCCGCTCGTCAAATTCACAGTTGTTGCAGGGCGCGCCAACCGCGACATAGAGCCGCCCGTCGCCGCCGATGGCGAGCCCACCGGTCCAGAATCCGGTTCCGTTGGGCAGATCGTCGACGACAATGTCAACAGCGCCCGTCATCGAAATCCGGTAAATGTGAGCGCCGCCGGAAACGTACAGGTATTTGTTGTGGTAAACGAGGCCGTTGGGCAGGGTCAACCCAGCGGCGAAGGCTTCCATGGTGTCGGGGAGTTCGTCGCCGTCTGTGTCTCGTATCGCCACGACCGCGCCGCTTAATGGCCGCGTGGCGTAAAGCGTGCCATCGGGCGCGACTTCCATAGCGGTGAACGAGAGCGGCTCAATCTGGTGGTCATGCAGTATGCTTTCGACGCACCAGCGAAAAAGGTCCGCATACAGCTCGCCGCTGATTGTGGTCGGTCGGTCAGCGCATGGTCCCAGATCAGTCGGCTGCGCGCGCGCGGCAATGCCCTTGCCGCCGAAAGCGACGAGAAGGCTTAACGTGATCAGCGCCAGCCGGCGCGCTAATAGCGCAGGGACAGGCATGTCAAGCCGCCATCCATTTTCACAAACTCGCTCAAATCCAGCGTGACCACGCGCTGGCAATGTCGAGCCGCTGCCTCATAGGCGTGCGGGCAGTTCGCGGCGATGAACAGCGTATTGTTAACCGGCATGACATCGGCGGCAAATCCTTCCTCTGGCGGCAATTTGACCACTTCCGCCCAGGCCAAATCGTATGCTGTTTTCAGTGCTGGGTCATGAATCAAGACATTGGGCGCCAATTCTGTCAAGCCGCTTTTCAGGTGCAAGACGCCACTGAATGGGACCGGGTCGACGCGGATGTCACTCTGTATCGACAGGAGGGCATCTCGCAGCGCCTTAAAGCCGGCGCGGTTAGTGCGCTCGGAGAGACCGATCAGAACGCGATCGGCGCAGAAGAGGACATCGCCGCCATCTATGCAGGCATCGGCGGGCGGCTCGACAAGGCGCAAGTGCGACAAATGGGGCTTTAGGGATTCGCCTTCGTCGCGCCGCGCTGGCGCGCCCGACCGGCAATGAAAGGCCAGGTCGCGGAAAATCACGAAGGGATCTTCAACGAAGTGCCCATCGGGAAAGCGCTCGTCGGCGGGGATGACAGTGACCTCGAGGCCGCAGTCTCGCAGCGCTTCCGCGTAGTCAGCATATTGCCGCAGCGCCCGCTCGAAGTCCGGCGCGCCTATATGAACCGAAGTCGTCAAGCCGTCGGCGAAGTTTGCCGCCGGGCGGCGCATCAAAGCGCGGGTGAAAGCTGGGAGCAAGTGCATAGCCGCCTGCATCTTTTTATGGCGTATCTATACATAGTGTAGCGGAAAAGCGCGACGGGGAAACGGCGGGAAAGCGCTTGCAGATTCGCGTTTATATTTGCGCTGTTCGCCGCTAGAATGAGGCTTGAGAAATTGAGCGGGATGGCCGATGCCGGGGAATAGCAGGTACGAGTTTGATGTTAAGGCGCACCGCGAGCGGCTAATTCCTCTGCTCAAGGTCATATTAAAGGCGCGGGATCGCCTCAGCTCACGCGAACACCAGCAGCTGATGCGGCGCTTTCCCAGGCCGGCCGGCGAGGGTTTCTACAGTCTGGCGAATCTGGTGGAGGCCTGGCGCGCCTTCGCCGGGCAGGACGGATTGCCCGAATTTGATGAGGCGCTTCTGTACAAGCTGCGGCGAAAACCTGTTCGCACCTTATCGGGCGTGACCCCGCTGACCGTCCTGACCAAACCCTTTCCCTGCCCGGGCACCTGCATTTTCTGCCCGAATGACATTCGCATGCCGAAGAGCTATCTGGCTGATGAGCCGGGCGCGCAGCGCGCCGAGAAGAACGCTTTCGATCCCTATCTGCAAACTTATATGCGCTTGCAGACCTATCACAATCTGGGGCATTCCACCGACAAAATCGAGATCATCATTTTAGGCGGCACCTGGTCCTTTTATCCGGAGACCTACCAGATCTGGTTTGTCATGCGCATTCTTGCTGCCCTGCATGATTTCGGGCAGGGCATTGATCGGCGCGCCGATGTGCTGGCTGCCTTGCGCGAAAGATCCATGTTCGCGGGCGAGCCGGTCAGCAACGTAACCATTCACGGATCGCAAATGACGGCATCGTACAATCAGACGGTGCAAGACATTTACGCAGGGGAAATGTATCGCTCCCGCGGTATGGCGGCGGAAATCGCGAGCGGAACGCGTCTGCGCAGCGTCGTTGATGAATACGCCACCTGGGATGAACTCGAGGCGGCGCAGCGTGAGAACGAGACCGCAGCATGCCGCGCCGTCGGGCTGGTGATCGAGACGCGCCCCGACCATATCAGCGAAGAGGAAGTGATTCGCGTGCGGCGTCTAGGCTGCACCAAAGTGCAGATCGGCTTCCAGAGTTTGAACGATCGCGTGCTGGATATGAACGAGCGCGGGCACGATGTGGCGGCGACCCGACGCGCGGTCAAGCTGCTGCGCAAAGCTGGCTTCAAAATTCACGCGCATTGGATGCCCAATCTTTACGGCTCGTCGCCGAGAGCTGACCTCGACGATTATGACAGGCTCTTCGGCGATCCGGATTTCCGGCCGGACGAGCTGAAGATTTATCCCTGCTCGCTGATCGAAAGCGCCGAGCTGATGCAGCCTTATCAAGCGGGCGACTGGCGGCCCTACACGCATGATGAGTTGCTTGATCTCTTGGTCCACTGCTTCAAGCGGACGCCGGCGTACTGTCGCCTGACCCGCGTCATCCGCGATATACCGGGCAGCGATATCGTCGCTGGCAACAAGGTGACAAACTTCCGCCAACTGGTTGAGCGGGAGCTGGAACGGCGCGGTGAGCGCAGCGTCGACATTCGCGCCCGCGAAATCGGGCTGAAAAAAGTGAGCGAGGCCGAACTGCGTTTGGATCGGATGAGTTATGAATCGAGCGTTGGGGAAGAGATCTTCCTGCAATTCATCACCGAAGAGAGCGATATCGCCGGCTTTTTGCGCTTGTCATTGCCTTGCGCGGCGGAAGAACCGCTGACGGAGGAACTGCGCGGCGCCGCCATGATACGCGAGGTGCATGTTTATGGGCTGGCGCTCGGCATTGGGTCGGCGCATTCAGGCCGGGCGCAGCATGTTGGCTTGGGCTCGCGCCTCATCGAATCGGCGGCTGAAATCGCAGCGGCGCGCGGCTTCCGGCGGCTGGCGGTCATTTCTTCAATCGGCACGCGCGCGTACTACCGCAAGCGCGGCTTCCGCGATGGCGAGCTTTACCAGTTCCGTGATCTGGATGTGAGTGCGGCGCAAGATCTGACAGTTCCGCTAGAATAACTTTGAAGCCGGCATAGACGCCGCCTTCTCCCAGTCTCGTCCGCGAGCCTTCACCTGATGAGAACCATCGATGTCGTCCAAGGTCAGAGCGATCGCAACCAGTGCTTGCGTTTGCTGATGCTGTTGATCATCGTCGGCACCTTCCCCTTTTACGGCATCGCGATATTCATCATCGGCAGCGCCCCGGTTGAAATCGCGGCGGCCAAGATCACGCAGACGGCAACGCAGTCGCCGAGCTTCACGCCACTGGGCGCCGGTCACGGGCCAGCGCCTACATTCACGCCGCTCGCTCGACAGCGCGCTACCAATACGCCACTGAGCGCGCTGCCGGCCACGCCTGCCCAGTATGTGCCGCCGACGCAGCTGCCCGCGCAAACCATCGTGGCGCAAACGGTCGTCAGCCCGACGCCGATCCCGATCGCGGAATCGGCAACACCTGAAGCGACCGCGACCACTGGCATCGCCGACGCCGACCTTGATGGTGTGCCAGACACTAATGACAATTGTCCGGACGAGCAGGGTTTCGCCGACAACGCTGGCTGCCCCTACCCGGATGATCCCGACCGCGACGGGATTCGCGGCGACGCCGATCGCTGCCCCGGCGAGTTCGCGCCAAATACGCCGCGCGGCTGCCGTGATTTTGATGACGATGGTCTGGATACTTCCGAGGATGATTGCCCGCGGGAAGCGGGACCGGCGGCGAATCGCGGCTGTCCGCTGCAGGCTGTCGCGGGTGGCTGATGCTGGCGCGGCTCCTCCGCTTGATTCTGGGGAGTGGTGATGTCATTGATACAACTCTTGGTCGCCCTGAGTTTGTAGGGGCGATCCTCGGATCCCCCGAAGCCTGAATTTACCAATGCGGGCGACTCACAGAGTCGCCCCTACATTTAAGTTTGTCTGAGACTGGATTATTGGTTGCCATATCCACAATTCACCACTCTCGCGGCTTACGCATATTAGACATGCC
>JAAXID010000102.1 GCA_012270545.1 Anaerolineae bacterium
GCGAGGAGGGGCCGCGCCGCGTAGACGCTGGCGGTTGGGGACGGGGTAGACAAAGCGCGATAGCATGACCCAGTAGCAGACAAGCCCTACAATATGTAGCGATGACAGTCAGGAGCGGATGAAGGCTGCGGCATCGGCTTTGAGCTTGGCCAGCGACGGTTCGTGCACGTACATCATATGGCCCGCTTCGTATTCTGTGATGGTGATGTTATCGCGCAGCGCCGGGTCCAAGCCCATGTGCGCCAGTGAATAATAGGCGGCTTGAAACGGCGTCGCCAGGTCATAATAGCCCTGCGCCACCAGCACGCGCATGAAGGGATTCTTAGCGAAGGCGGCGCGCAGCCCCTCGCTGGTATCGGGGAACTGTCCACCTTGATACTTCCAGCTCTCGTTGACTTTGAAGCTGAGGATTTCGTAATTGAGATCGGTTTCGTAGCCCAGCTGCTCGCGCACGTACTGATTGTAGACGGCGGAATATGGCGGCGTGATGGCGTTCATTGAGGGGTCAAAATCGAAGGCGCTGCCCTCGGCCGAGGCCATGATGCCGATGAAGCGGGAATCGAGGCGGCCGACGGCGCGCTTGTCATCGCGCAGCAGCTCCTTGCAGAAGCTCATGATATTGACGCGCAGGTCGGCGCCCAGGATGAAGCGCTGCGACAAGCCGGTGTAACACGAAAGGCGCTCGACGACAGCGGCGCGCTCGCCTTCGCTCATGCGATCGCCTTTGGCCAGGGCGACCGTGTAATCCGACTCAGCCCAATCGGCCACCTCGTGCAGCAATTCACGCAGGTCGCGCTCCTGCAGATCGTCTTCCAGCTTCCCGTGATAATGGGCGGCCGCGCAGAAGCTGGGCAGGTAGAGCGTATAAGGCAGGTCATTGGCTTTGGTGAAGCGCAGAGTTTGGAAGTTCATCACGGTCGAGATGAGGACGACGCCGTTGAAAGCGATGCCGCGATCGATGAGGTGACCGGCCAGCCCGGCGGCGCGAGTCGTGCCGTAGCTTTCGCCGGCGAGATAGAGGGGCGAGGTCCAGCGTTTTTCCCGCGATAGATAAAGGCGGATGAACTCGCCGACCGCCTCCAGGTCTTCTGCCAGCCCCCAGTATTTCTCATTATCAGCGGGGTCGGCGGCGCGCGAGTAACCGGTGCCGACCGGGTCGATGAAGACGAGATCGCCCAGGTCCAGCCAGGTATGGGCGTTGTCGATGAGCTTGTAGGGCGGCGGCGGCATGAAACCTTCGGCGCCCATATCGACGCGTTTGGGTCCCAGCGCGCCCATGTGCAGCCAGATGGAGGCCGAGCCGGGCCCGCCGTTAAAGACGAAAATCAGCGGGCGCGACGCGGGGTTGATGTCTGACTCGAGCGTGTAGGCGGTATAGAAGATCTGGGCGACGATTTTGTCCTTCTCGTCTTTGAGGGGCAGCTTGCCTGTCGTTGCTGTATAAGCGAGTGTTGTGCCCGCCAACGGGAGTTGATGCGCTGTGATGACCGGCGCTTCTTCTTCGATTTCGGGAGTTTGCGCCTCTTCGTTTTTATCCGTCATCGTGGCTATACCCTTTGCTCCGCATGTGTTCCTTGACTATAGCGGCAAAGGAACTCAAACGACATATAGAATACCTGATTGCATCCTTTTGACATAGCGCATCACGCAAAGACCCGAAGTGTAAAGCATATAAGACGCGAATTCAGCAAACAAGAATAGAGCTTGCGGACGCAGTTTGTCTTACTGGTAATACAACTTGAAATGCCACCCACAGAGCGCTCGCGTAATCTCGATTCAGCCGCCGAGCTAGGCAGAAGAAAAATTTGGTGATAATCTTAATTGATAGTAGCTTCACGCTTTGCTTTTTATTTCCATACGCAATGCTTGGCATGAAGCTGGTATCCTACAAGTTACATAGCAGTCAAGTAAGGAGACGGTAAAATGTCAAATTCTCTTGACCAATCACAAGGCGTCCTGCTGTTGCGCGGCATCGTCGCCATCATCTTCGCGCTGCTGCTGCTCTTCGCACCGGGCATAACACTGGCAGGGGCTGGTTTGAGCTTTGTCATCCTCTTCAGCGCTTATGCCTTGATCGAGGGCGTTTCTATGGTTTACGGCTCAATCTCGCGCCGCGAGGGTCATTGGGTCTTAATGTTGCTCTTCGGCATCGTCAGCGTCCTCGCGGGTTTGTACGCGCTGCAGCACCCCGTTATGACTGTGGTGCTGACCATCGCGGTGATGGTCTACATCCTGGCATTTAAGTCCATCATCGGTGGAATCATTGAGATAATCACCGCCTGGCAGCTTCGGAACGAGATCGATCATGAGTGGCTGCTGGCGATCAGCGGTCTCGTCTCGCTGTTATTCGGTTTGATTCTGCTTCGCCGCCCCATTGCGACCATCGAAGTGCTGGTCTTGGTAACATCGTTCTACTTGCTCATATCTGGCGCGACCCAAATCGCATTGTCATTTAAGACGGGGGACGACGCGAGCGCTTCGGCAGAATAGCAACCAGCCACATCAACTAAGGGCGCGGGCAATGCTCCCCACTGCTGATGCCTTGCCATGCCCAAGTCCCGCCAATTCCGCAGTCAAGCCATCATCCTCAGCCGCCGCGATTTCGGCGAATCCGATCGGCTGCTGACGCTGTTCACGCCGGCGCGCGGCAAGATCCGCGCCATCGCCAAAGGCGCGCGCAAACCGAGCGCCAAAGTCAGCGGGCATGTCGAGCTCTTCGCCCGCAGCGACTGCCTCATCCATCGGGGGCGCAACCTCGATATCTTGACGCAGGCGGAGCTGATCGAGCCTTATCTCGGCTTGAGGGAAGATCTGGGGCGCGGCGCTTACGCCAATTATGTCGCCGAGCTGCTCGATCGCTTCACCGCCGATGAGGAGGAGGCGGGCGAGGACCTCTTTCTGCTGCTGCATCAGACGCTGGCGCGCATTGCTGGGGCAGACGATCCGCGATTGGCGGCACGCTTCTTCGAGCTGCAGCTGCTTGATCTTGCAGGATTTCGGCCGGAGCTGCAGGAGTGCGTCGTGACCCGCGCGAAATTGCAGCCGGAGCGGCAGTACTTCAGCCACGAGGAGGGTGGCGTGGTCAGCCGAGGGGCAGCAGCGGAAGTCGCATCAGGTCTTGTTGAGATCGACTTCGTCACGCTGAAGCTGCTGCGTCATTTGCAGCGCAGCGCCGACGCCTGGGAGCGGGTGAACAGCCTGCGGATCACCTCCGGGCAGCACAACCGCGCCGAGACAATCATGTTGGGCTATATCGCGCACTTGCTGGAGCGGAAGCTGGAGAGTGTGGATTTCATACGGCGGCTGCGTCAGTTTTCGCCGGGAGTATGAAAAGAACAAGATTTACGGGAGGGCGCGCTAATCGCTGTTGCCGGTTTCGGGGACGAAGCCAATGCCTCGTGATGAAGCGAGGATTTCCTTGATCGCGACTAATTCTTCAAGGACTCGGGTCATAAGCTGCTCGAGATTTGCCAAGCGCTGAGAATGCTGTTCCAATCGCATAGTATGCTCTTGCTGTATGCGCAGAATCTGCGTCTGGTTACTAATCGCCGTTTCCATGATATCTTCAAGTCGGCTGATTCTCATTTCTTGTGATTCCATCATCGATGGACACTCCAGATTTCGCTCGATTCAAGCGAAAATCATTTGTACGAGTATTCTGATGGTTCAACTATAGCGCAAAGCTATTATGAAATCAACTCACGGTAAACCGCGACTGTCGCCTCGGCGATGCGCTCTTGGGTGAAATGCGCTAGGAAGCGCGCCCTGCCCTTCTCGATCAACGCGCTGCGCAAAGCGGGCTGATCGCGCAAATCGCCCAGCGCCCGAGCCAAAGCCGCGACATCGCCTTCGGGCGCGATTAGGCCGGCAGCGCCGATGATGCCGGGGATGGCGCCGCTGTCGCTGCCGATGACCGGCACGCCGCTCGCCATCGCCTCGACCAGCACACGGCCGAACTGCTCTTTCCAGTTGGCGCGCGTCAGCGAGGGCAGGACGAGCGCATCGAGCTTGTGGTACTCGGACGGCAAGTCAGTCGAGGGCAGCTGCCCGATGAAGGCAGCCTTTTTGCCGATGCCGAGTGAGCGGGCGAGCGCTTTCGCATTGGCGCGGTCGCCCCCGCCACCGACCAGCCGCAAGCGCCAGTCGCCGTCAAGCTGAGCGGCCGCGCGCAGCAGAACATTTAGGCCTTTCTCCGGCACGATCCGCCCGATGTAGCCGATCGTGAAAGGCCGCTCCCGCTGCATCGCGGCCGGCTGGAACAGCTCGGGTGATGTGCCGAATTGCGGAATCGTGGCGAGCGGGCCGGCGTAACCTTTGCGTCGCAGAACATCGGCGGCAGCGTCGCTGCCGGCCAGCGCATAGTCGACGCTGCGGAGCGTCCAGCGCTCGCCCCAACTGAAGGGTGGCGGATAGGCATGGAGGATATTCTGCCAGCTGAAGAAGAGCGCTTTGGCGCCGAGGCGGCGGGCATGACGCAGCGCCTGCCAGGTCGCCAAGTTATAGGGTTCTTCGTCGATATGCACGATTTGCGGCTGGAACCGGTGGATTGCGCGCCCCAGTGTCGGATAATGATGCAGATGAAAATTGCCGTTGAAACGAATCGGTATCTCACGTAACTGATATCCATCGGTATGCGCGCGCTCGAGACGCTGGACGCCGCGTTCATCGCGCCACGATGGCGGGACCAGCACGGTCAAGTCGACGTCGCGGCGGGCGATCGCCTCCAGCTTCGGCTGGTAGATGCCGACGATGCAGGCTTTCGAGAGCATCAGGACGCGCATGGTTCGTCCAGTCGAGCGACCTGCAAGGGCGCCCCTACATTGATCATGTGCGCATGGGTGTCAGGCGGTAGCTGAAAGGAAAGAGCGCGACCGGCAGCAGCTTGAAATGCCGCGGCGTGCGGGGAATACCGAGGTTCGTCAGGCATAAGACGAAGCCGCCCAGGATATAACTCAAGCCGGCGAGCAAACCACCAAATACGTGCCAGATGATATTGCCGAGGAAGCTCACGGTCCGCCCTCGCGATCGTCTGAGATCCTGCCTATATGATGTCGAGCGGCGGCTCCCCGCAGCGCGCGTTCGCATCGTAAACGCGGAAGTTGAGGTCGGGCAATGACAGCACACCGTAAGTGTGGGATGAGGCGCGCGCGCATTTGAAAGTGTAGAGCGAGCCGGGATTAACCAGGCAGCCCCATTCGGTCTTCATGTGCAGCGGCAAATGGGTATGGCCCGTGACCAGGACATCGGCTTTCAGCGAGCGCAGCACCATCTTCAAATAGGTGGCTGACAGGTGATCGCGATACATGCCCCACATATTGTTGCCGGGCTTGCCATGGCACATGTAGACCGTCATCCCCGCTAATTCAGCTTGCCAATCGAGAGGCAGGCTGCGCAGATACTGCCGATTCTCCTGCCGGAGGCCATAGAGCCATTCGTCATGATTGCCGCGCGCCACCGGAATGCCGTGCGCGCGAATCAAGTCGACCACGCGGTCGGGATCGGGTCCGCGCCCGACCAAATCGCCCGCGCAAAGTATCTGGTCTACGCTATGGTGTATGGCAAATCGATCGAGTACATCCTCTA
>JAAXID010000204.1 GCA_012270545.1 Anaerolineae bacterium
GGGTCGCCCGGCGCCGAGAGGATGATCAGAAAGGAAAGAATGGTGACACCGAAGAAAGTCGGAATCGCTTGCAATAGGCGGCGCTGAAAATACTTGATCATCGGCTGAACGCTTTCAATGGACGCACAACCTCGATTCTAGCGTCAGATGACGAAATCACCAAAATGTTTCGCCCACCGTACAGGGCAGTCGCCTCAAATTCTTTTTCACCACAAAGGCGCAAAGAGCACAAAGTTTAAGTTTGAAATGGCTCTTTACGTTCTCAAAGAGCAGGAAATTAGTCTTCAGCCCCTCGCTGAATCTCGTTTTGGCCTAATAACTTGGCCGATATCTCTCAATAAAAGGCTTTTTCTCTATGCTCTCTGTGTGTACTCTGTGTACTCTGTGGTTAAATTTCTCTTTGTTATTCTCGTCGCTGTGGATTTCAATTTTGAAGCGATTGCCTTGGCCCACCGCAGGCGCGCAGCCAGCAGGCCGTCATTTCTGTTAAGGGTGTGAAGAGCAATTGAAGAACCCGGTCACGGCGCTTAAAGGAAGCCTAGCAGTTAATTAAAACCCCGAACGCCCATTTTAACAGTGTTCAACTATATTGATACGCGTGTGGGGGCCCGCACATTCCTCGCTCATAATTGAACACTCGGGAGAAACGAATCAGATGCACAGAACAATTTGGCTATTGCTACTTGTCGCGTTCGCAGCGGTCTTGGCGAGCGCTTCGGACTCGGATATCGAACTGCCCGAAGTCGATCCGCTGGATTATACCGAGGGCGAGATCGTCACCGCCGGCAGTTCTACGGTGTTTCCGTTGAGCGAACGCATGGCTGAGCTCTGGACGGACGAGGGCGGCGTAGCGCCGTCAATCGCATCCATCGGCTCCGGCGCTGGCTTCGAGCGCTTCTGCGTCGAAGGCGAAACCGATATCAGCAACGCGTCGCGCGCCATCAAGGACAGCGAAGTGGAGTCCTGCGCCGCCATCGGCCGCGAGCCGATCGAGTTCCGCGTCGGCACCGATGCGTTGGCGGTCATCGTTTCGGCGGAGAACGACTTCGTCAGCGATGTCACGCTCGAAGAGCTGACGATGATCTTCAGCAGCGCCGATGCCTGGTCGGATGTGCGCGCCGAATGGCCCGCTGAAGCGATTCAGCGTTTCATCCCGGGCTCCGACAGCGGCACCTTCGATTACTTCGTGGAAGAGATCTTCGATGAAGACGAAGAGCCAATCCTCAGCGCCAACCCGCAGCTATCGGAAGATGACAACGTTCTGGTGCAGGGCGTCAGCGGCAGCCCCTACGCTATCGGCTTCTTCGGCTATGCCTACTATGTCGAAAACCAGGACGCGCTGAATATCCTCAGCATCGAAGGCATTGAGGCGAACGCGCTGACGATCGATGACGGCAGCTATCCGCTGGCGCGCCCGCTGTTCATCTACAGCGACGCTGGCATCATGGTGGAGAAGCCGCAGGTCAACGCCTTCATCAGCTTCTACCTGACGTACGTCAACGACGAGGTCATCGATGTCGGCTACTTCCCAGCCTCAGCCGACGCGCTGAACGCCGCCAAGAACGCCTTCCTCGATGCGATGATGGAGATGTAATCCATTCCAAGCTTCACAGAATTACAGGGGATGCGTTTACGCGTAAGGCGGGTCGCATCCCCTGCATGGAAGACCGTGAAAGCTGCCTGAAGACGGCGAAACCTGGACAGATGGCATACAATGCAGATGTCCCGTTCATCAGGGTGGAGCGTGCGCTTTACTTGAGAGAAAACAATGAGCGATCAGCAGCATCCGGATTTGACTCAGCATTTGGTCCAGAGCGACCACGAACCGCTCAATCTGACTCATAAATTCAAGATTCATGAAGCGGCCATTCAAGTCAGCCTGTTCGCTTGTGGCCTGCTTTCCATTTTCATCACACTGGGCATCATCCTGGTATTGGGCAACGAATCGATCGCCTTCTTCACGCGCGACCAATGGGTGAACAGCAATCGCTCGATCTTGAGCGACATGGATGAAAAGACCACGATCTTCACCGTGGAGCCCGGCAAAGCGCTGGAAGCGGTTGAAGAGAGCGGCGTCATCCGCGTCGGCCAAGAAGTCATGGATGTCCTCGAGTTTCAGAACAATCAGTTTAACATCGCTGTGGTGGGCACCGGTGGCGGATTCAAGCGCTGGTGCGCGCTGGATGTGGAACTGGTCGAGCTCGGCGTAAAGCGTCCGCAGATCGTCAATGCCAGCCGTCCGGTGAAGCAAAACGAAATCGATCGCTGCCGCTCGGTCGGCATCAGGCCCGTTGCCTTCCGCGTCGGCGCCGATGCCTTGGCGATCACTGTGAGTTCTGACAACAACTTCATGACTGAGTTGAGTTTCGCCGAACTGCAGCGGATTTTTGGCGAGGCCGACAGATGGTCGGATCTGAGGGCGGATTGGCCCAATGAACCGATTCAATTGGTCATTCCAGGACAGGACAGTGGCACCTTTGACTTTTTCGTCGAAGCCGCTTTTGATGACGACCCGGCGGCGATGCTCGCCAGAGATCCGATCATGTCGGAAAACGACAATCAGCTGGTGGGCAGCATTCACCGTAATCCTTACGCCATCGGCTTCTTCGGTTACGCCCACTATCTGGCGAATACCGATGACCTCAAAATACTCGCTCTGGATGGCGTCGCGCCTTCAGAGGACACGGTGGAGGATGGCAGCTATGCCCTCTCGCGTGCGCTATTTATCTACAGCGACGCCGAACTCATGCGAGAGCAGCCGCAGGTCAAAGACTTCATCAGCTATTATCTCGCCCATGTCAACGATGTGATCGTCGACGTCGGCTACTTCCAGGCTTCGACCGAGGCATTGGCGGAGGCGCGCAAAGAGTGGAGCAGCGCGACCGGCGACGAGGAGCTGCCCTCCGTGAACCCGGCGGAGGTTTCCGGCTCGCTGATTGCCGCCGGCAGCTCTACCGTCTTCCCGCTGACCGAGCGCATCGCCGAGTTGTTCGTCGAGGATGGTTACCTGCCGCGCTTCAAAGTGAAACGTGGCGTACGGGGCGAGAACACGATCGCGCCGCATAGCGCCGGCGTGGCGGTGGAATATAACGACCGACCGACGCTCGTCGAATTCTTCACCAATACCAGTTGGATCCCCGCCATCGGCGAATTCGGCGTCATTCCGCTGATCAACGCCACCTTGATGACGAGCACAATCGCGATGCTGGTGGCGCTGCCGCTGGGCATTGGCGCGGCCATCTACTTGAGTGAGTACGCGTCACGCAGGGTGCGGAGCTCGCTCAAACCGGTTCTGGAAATCCTGGCGGGCATCCCGACGGTGGTTTACGGTTACTTCGCGCTGACCTTTATGACGCCGCTGCTGCGCGGAATATTCGGCCTCGAAGTCGTCAACATTTACAATACTGCCTCGGCCGGCATCGTGGTCGGGATTCTCATCGTTCCGCTGATCAGCTCAATGAGCGAAGACGCCTTGCACGCGGTGCCGAAGGCCTTGCGTGAAGCGTCTTATGGCTTGGGCGCGACCAAGCTGGAGACGGTCATCAAGGTAGTTATTCCCGCGGCGCTAAGCGGGATATTGGCGGCTTTCATCGTGACGGTGTCGCGCGCCATCGGCGAGACGATGA
>JAAXID010000176.1 GCA_012270545.1 Anaerolineae bacterium
GCTCGCCATAGAGATGGCGAGAAGGGCCGGGGATGGGGTTAGAAAAGCAGAGTCCAGCCATTTAGACACTCCCCGCGCAAGCGCGTATTGACAAGCGGGCTTGAGCGGTTATACTGCAGGCTGCCTAATGGCCGAAGTGGCGGAATTGGCAGACGCGCTACGTTCAGGGCGTAGTTCTCTTCGGGGAGTGTGGGTTCGACTCCCACCTTCGGCACAGAAACCACCCGGTTCTTTGGCCGGGTTTTTGCTTTGCGCAGGATTCCGACTACACGAATTTGACGATTGACTCCCCCACTATACGAGTGCCCGATTTTCCCGTTGCCTAGCCGCTTAGCGCCTCGCGCCTCCCGGAATTCGCGCCGCTTCCGCTGGCAGCCTTCCTGCGCTGTACTATGATAATTACAAGGGTCTATCGAGCGTAGCGGGCAGCGATGGCAGAAGCCGGATTGAACACGTCGGCGCAGTCAAGCGGCAATCACCGGCCTGGTGACGGACGGCGTCTAACCAGCATACAGGCCATGTTAGCCGTCGCTCTCGCATTTGGCTTGGTCCTCACGTTGAACTTTAGCGGACGCATCAAGCTGGACCGTGATCTGGGACGAATCCATGCTCGCTTCAGCGCGGAAATCGACGCCTTGCTGGAAGAACAGCGGGGCTTGATCGAAGAGCTCAGCTATGTCAAGAGCGACGCTTACGTCGAGTACTGGGCGCGCGATGAAGGCAAAATGATCCGCGACGGTGAAGTCCTGATCATGCCCAAGAGCAGTGGTGTACCATCCGCAACACGGCAATCGACCGTCCGTTTGGTTGAATTCCAGACGACCGCCCCGGAACCGGAGAATTGGGAACTGTGGTGGGCGCTGTTTTTCGATGGCGAGCCGCCCCGGTTTAACTGATCCACGCACTCTATATGCAGAAACCATTCAACGGACTGCTTCAGCGAACGCGGGAGGCCGTGTCTTCACGCAGAATGTACGGTGGCGGCGCGCCGGCATAATCGACGACGACGGCCTTTAGGCCGTCCGGTCCCACGGTCAAGTTGGTCCCCGGTTGAGCGCTGTCGACTTTGAGCACGGCCAAAGCATGGACACGACCGTCGGCGGCCTGAACGCTGCTCGTTAGAGTGCCGACCGCTTTCTCTTGGGCGAATACTGGCACCGGCGCCGGCACCATGGACCCTAAGGCAACTTTAACCAAGGTCTTCGCCAGGCGCCCCCGACTTTCCATGCGCGCGATGATTTCCTGCCCGGTGTAACAGCCTTTGCTAAAGCTGATCTCGTCCCATAGTCCTACTTCCAGCGGAATATATTCCGGCGACAGCTCGAGGCCGGCGGGCCGGCCACTGCGGATGCGCAAGCTGTTGTAGGTCAAGGAACCGGCCGGTATCAGGCCCGAAGCCGCTCCGCTTCCCAGCAACAGGCGGTGAACTGGCGCGCCAGCATCGCGGTCAGCGATAAGGATCCAATGTCCGCCGCAGATGGATTTGCGCCGGGCGATAATCAGCTTAACGTCATCGCTTTCGACTTCGGCGCAGCCCAAGGCCGGGATACGCAGCGCTGCGGGCGCCAGCGTTTCGATTACTGCGGCGGCGGTCTCCCCATGTAGGGCGAAATGCGCCGTCTCTGAGCTGATGTCCTTGACGACCACCTGGTCGCCGAAGAATATATTGCGCCGCAGGTAATTCGCCAGCGCATCGCCTTGGCCGGCCTCGCTGATTAAGAGCAGGCCGCGCGGCAGGTTGAAGCAGCTCGCTCGAAACAGGAGGCGCGCATTGGCGTTGATGAATACGGTCGGCTTGCCTTCATTTGCGGCGAGTCGACTCACATCGTTGGTCGACATGCGGTTGACAAGTTCGCATCGATCGCGGCCCCGCAGCAGGATGCGACCTTCATGCGAGCGATCGAGCAGGATCGCGCCATCTTCAACGGCGGCCTCTTCCGCCGCCAGGTCGCCATAATCCAGTGGGATTCGATCGGGCGCCAGGCGAGCGCCCAGCGCAAGATGGTATTGCGCCAGGTCGGTCATGGTCCTACGCCCAGTAGCTGACGCGCGGCCATTTCTCGACCGATAATGGTGGCTGCGGTCTCGATCGCTTTCGCCAGATCATCGTTCACAATGACGTAGTCGCAGCGGGACCGGTAGGGCAGTTCGAGCCTCCGCGCGCGGTCGAGCCGCTGTTCAATGTCCGTCGCCTCATCGGCTCGGGTGCGCATTCGCTCTTCCAGCACCGCCATTTGCTCAGCGCTGTCGGCTCCCGGCACGGTGACAAAAATCTGAACGACGTTTTCCGGATAAGCAGCGGCGAGCTCTATGGCGCCGAGGACCTCGATATCGGCAATACGAACGGCGCCAGCGCTCAGTGCCTCCATGACTGTCCGGCGGGGGATCCCATAATATTTTCCCGGCGTCACTTCCTGGTGTTCCAACAATTCATCCTTGCTTATCATCGTTCGAAACTGCTGCTCATTCACAAAGAGATGCTCGCGGCCCTGCCTCTCATCGGCGCGCATGGGGCGCGTGGTGGCGGTCGCCAGTTGCTGGATCGCTGGAAAGGCCGCGATGACCGCTTTCATAATAGCGTTCTTGCCCGCTCCACCCGGACCGATCATGACGAAGATGACGCCGGGGAGGTTCTCGGATAGGCTCACTCTGTGCTATCCTCAAAACAGATAATCGCTAGAAACAGTGTAACAAGAGGGAAGGCCAATCTCCATAGTAATCCGCCTCGCAGACCGCCGCCGGCTGCAAGCGCGCTGAGCGGATAACAGCCCAGTTTTGCCTTGCGCCGCGGGCCGCAGCGGAAAGGATGTACGATGCCAGCCAAGATCATTGACGGACGTCCGCTAGCCCAGCGAATTCAAAGCGAAATCAAGAGCGCGGTGGATGAGTTTCAGGCGCGAGCTGGCGCCGTGCCGGGCTTGGGCGTCGTCCTGGTCGGCGCTGACCCGGCCTCGGCGATGTATGTGCGCATGAAGCGGCGCGCTTGCGAACGAGCCGGTTTGCGCTCCGAGGCGCGGATCTTGCCGGCCGCTTCGACGCAGGCGGAGGTGGAAAACGCCGTCCGCGCCTTTAACGCCGACCCCAATATTCATGGCATCCTAGTCCAATTGCCTCTGCCGGATCACATTGATGGAGAGGCGGTGCTCAGCGAGATCAGCCTGGCGAAAGATGTCGATGGCATCCATCCGCTGAACCTCGGACGCTTGGGCATGCGCGGGACTGAGCCAACTTTTACGCCGGCGACGCCGACCGGTGTTATGCAGTTGATCGAAGAAACGGGCGAAGCCATCGAGGGCAAAGGGGCGGTTGTCATCGGCCGCAGCAATATCGTCGGGCTGCCCGTGGCGCTGATGCTCATGAAGGCCAACGCCACCGTGACTATCTGCCATAGCCGCAGTCGCGACCTGCCCGGGACGGTCAGGCGGGCTGATATCGTGGTGGCTGCGATCGGGCGGGCTGAATATGTCAAAGGCGCTTGGCTTAAACCGGGCGCCATCGTCATTGACGTCGGCTCGAACTCGGTTCCCGATCCCGAAAGCGAAAAGGGTTATCGCTATGTTGGCGATGTCGAGTTCGAATCGGCGCAGGCGATCGCCGGCTACATCAGCAAAGTGCCGGGCGGCGTCGGACCGATGACCATCACCATGCTTTTGTCGAATACACTGAAGGCGGCGCGGCGCAGTCTCGAAGCCTGATTCCGGCGTGAAGGCGCAGGGCGGCGATATGACCAGCGCTTCTAGCGGATCCTGCGTTCCACTGGCTGAAGCTTGTTGCGCAGTAGCCGCCGTTATATATTAGTTGCATTGAAGGGGGAGTGGCGGAGCGATGTCGACGCTGCTGCTAAAGAACATTCGCTGGCTGGCGACATTCGACGATGAGCAACCCGAATTGGAAGGGGCTTGGCTGCTGATTCGCGACCGCGTGATCGAGCGCGTTGGGGCGGCCCACGACATCCCGCCGGAGGATGCCGATCGCGTTATCCTTCTCTCAAATCACGTCGTGTTGCCGGGCCTGATCAATACTCATCACCATATGTTTCAAAGCCTGACCCGCGTGCTGGCGCAAGAGCGCGAACTCTTCGACTGGCTGGGCGCGCTCTATCCGATCTGGTCTGGTCTTCGAAGCGAAGACCTGTACATCGCCGCCAAGCTGGCGATTGCCGAGTTGCTGCTTTCCGGCTGCACCACTGCCAGCGACCACCACTACATTTATCCCAACGATGTGCAACTGGAAGATGAGATCCGCGCCGCCAAGGAGATGGGCATTCGCTTTCATGCGGCGCGCGGCTCTATGAGCCTGGGCGAAAGCGACGGCGGTACCCCGCCCGATCGTCTGGTCGAGCGCGAGCCCGATATCCTGCGCGATACCCAGCGCCTGATCGAGACCTGGCACGATCCTGCGCCTCAATCGATGTTGCGGATTGTCGTGGCGCCATGTTCACCCTTTAGCGTGACGGTCGACCTGATGCGTCAAGCGGCCGAATTGGCACGCGACTATGATGTTCTGCTCCATACGCATCTGGCGGAAAACGATAAAGATGTAACATATAGTCTCGACAGCTTCGGCATGACGCCGGGGCAATACGCGGAGGATGTCGGCTGGGTGGGCGCCGATGTCTGGCATGCGCACTGCGTCAAACTGAACGCTGATGAAATTGGTCTTTTCGGGCGAACGGGCACGGGCGTTTGCCATTGCCCATCTTCCAATATGCGGCTGGCCTCGGGCATCGCGCCGATCCGCCAGCTGCTCAACAATCGGGTCAAAGTGGGCTTGGGCGTCGATGGCTCAGCCTCCAACGATTGCGGTCATCTTCTTGGCGAAGCGAGACAGGCGCTGCTCTTGGCGCGGGCTTTGGGCGATCCAGCCGCCTTGAGCGCCCGCGAGGCGCTTCATATGGCGAGCCGCGGCGGCGCCGCCGTCCTCGGTCGGGATGATATCGGGCAGATCGCGCCGGGCAAGTCCGCCGATGTAATCGCCTTTCGGCTTGACGGACCGGGAATGGCAGGCGCCTTACACGATCCGCTAGCGGCGCTTGTCTTCTGCCAGCCGCCAACGGTCGATCTGTCGATAGTCAATGGCGCGATCGTGGTTGAGGACGGCAATTTGCTCAGCACCGACTTGCCCGTCTTGATTGAAAAGCACAACCAGTTGTCGGCACAGTTGATTCGAGGCGACCGTTAATGGTTTTCGGGAGGCGCGCGGATGACGATTGTTGATCGCCTGGCGGCGGCGCGTGGTGATGTGGCGGCTGATCTCGTCTTGCGAAACGGTCAGCTGGTCAATGTGATCAGCGGTGAGATTTACCTGACTGACATCGTCATCCATGACCGACATGTGGTGGCCTTGGGCAAAGGTTATAGCGGCGTGCGCGAAGTTGATCTGGCGGGCAAGTACGTCACGCCCGGGCTGATTGATGCCCACGTGCACATCGAGAGCAGCTTGGTGACGCCGCCGGAGTTCGCGCGGGCGGTGCTGCCACACGGCGTGACCACTGTCGTCACTGATCCTCACGAAATCGCCAATGTCCTCGGGCTCGAGGGCCTGCGTTATATGCTGGAGCGGGCCAAGCACGGGCTGCTCAATATGTACGTGATGGCGTCGAGTTGTGTGCCGGCGACCGATATGGAGACATCAGGCGCCCGACTGGAAGCGGATGATCTGGCGCCGCTGGTCGATCACCCCTGGGTGCTCGGCTTGGCCGAACTGATGAATTATCCCGGCGTGGCGCTGGGCGATGAAGGCATGTTGGACAAGATCGCCCTGTTCAAACAGCGTGTTTTGGATGGTCATGCGCCCGATATGACCGGCAATATGCTCAACGCCTATGTTGCGGCCGGCGTCCAGAGCGAGCACGAATGCACCAGTGTGGCGGAGGCGCGGGAGAAGCTGCGGCTGGGAATGACGATATTCATCCGCGAGGGGACGACGACTCGCAATCTCAAGCCATTGCTGCCGCTGATCACGGCGGAAAACCACTCCGCCATCTGCTTCTGTACGGATGATCGAATACCGGCCGATCTCATTGACCATGGGTCGATTGATTATATGCTGCGCAGCGCAATCGCCGCGGGTATCGATCCCATGCTGGCGATTCGCATGGGCAGCTACAACACCGCTCGTCACTTCGGCTTGAAGAAACACGGGGCGCTGGCGCCGGGCAAATACGCCGACCTTTTGGTCCTGCCTGATCTGCAAGACTTCCGGCCGGAGCAGGTTTATCGCGGCGGCGTGCTGGTCGCGCAGGAGGGCGAGATGGTCGGCGAGCGCCGTGAATCTCGTCGTATTGACTTGCGGAGTACGGTCAACATCCAGTCCGGCGAGCTGGATTTCTCCATCAGGGCGAAGGGCGAAGAAATTCGGGTCATCGGAACGGTCCCGGATCAAGTGGTGACCGAGCATCTGGTGCAGCAGGCGAAAATCGTCGACGGGTTCGCCGTCAGCGATATCGAGCGCGATATTCTCAAATTCGCCATGGTGGAACGTCATCGGGCGAGTGGAAACATCGGTCTCGGTTTCATCAAGGGCTTCGGCTTGCGGCGCGGTGCCATCGCCGGCAGCGTTGCCCATGATCACCACAATCTGGCCGTCATCGGCGTCGATGATGAGAGCATGAAGACAGCGGTGAGGGCCATCGCTGAGATGGGCGGCGGTCTGGCGCTTGTTGATGGCGCTGCCGTGTTGGCGCGTCTGCCTTTGCCCGTCGCTGGTTTGCTGAGCGAGCTGCCGATCGAAGCTGTGCGCGCTCAATATGACAGTATGATTGAAGCGGCGCGCGAACTGGGTAATCGAATGAGTGATCCCTTCATGGTCATGAGCTTTATGGGACTCGAGGTCATTCCCAAACTCAAACTGACCGACCTGGGCTTGGTGGATGTCGAAAAATTTCAATTGCTTGAACTTTTTGTCTGAAGAAGCTCCTATTATTTTGTCATTTTCTGCTAAAGTATCCGGGTTCAGTAAAAGGATTCAGCATCGGGTAAGGACATGGTAGACCATAGAAAACTGCAAGACTTAAGACAGCGCGTGGAAGAACAGCGGGAAGCGATAATCGCCTTTCTGCGCGAGATCTGCGCCATTCCGAGCATGGATAACCAGATTCGCGCTTGTGGAGAACGCATCGCTGAGGAGATGAAGCGGCTCGGCTACGATGACATCTTCTGGGATGAGATGGGCAATATCGTCGGAGCGATTGGCAATGGCGACCAGATTCTGCTTTACGACAGCCACATCGACACAGTTGGTATCGGCGACCCCGATGAGTGGGACTGGGATCCATTCGAAGGCAAAATTGAAAACGGTATTCTCTTCGCTCGCGGCGCCTGCGATGAAAAGGGCAGTACGCCGGGCATGGTTTATGGCTTGGCATTAGCACGCGATCTGGGTTTGCTTGATGGATTCACCGCTTATTATTTCGGCAATATGGAAGAATGGAACGACGGACAGGCGCCGCAGGCCTTCGTCCAGACCGAGGGCATCAAGCCGGACTTCGTCGTCATCGGCGAGCCCACCAAAATGCAGATTTACCGCGGGCACAAGGGGCGGGTGGAATTCAAGATTGTGGCCAAGGGCAAGAGCGCCCATGCCGCCAGCAATTACCTGGGCGACAACGCGATTTACAAGCTGCTGCCGATCATCGAGCGCATCAGCCACATCGAGCCGGAACTGGGCGATCATGATTTTCTGGGGCAAGGGCGGATCACCGTAACCGATATGGAGGTCAAGACGCCGAGCATTAACGCGGTGCCCGATGAGGCGACCATCTATATCGACCGGCGCATTACCTTTGGCGAAGAGCCGGAGGCCGAATTGAAACGCCTGCAAGCGATAATCGGCGAACGCGATGATATCCACGCCGAGATCCTGGTCTATGACGAGCCGAGTTATACCGGTTTCGTCTTCCCGCTGGACAAGATTTATCCCGCCTGGGCTTATGAAGAAGATGAGCCGATTGTAAAGGCTGGCTTGTCGGCGGCGGCGGTGCTTTACGGACACGTGGACACGGGCAAATGGGATTTCTCCACCAATGGCATCTACTGGGCGGGCAAGGCGGGCATCCCCAGCATCGGTTTTGCGCCGGGCAACGAGATACACGCGCATACCGTGCTGGACCAGGTGCCGCTGGAAGACGTCGTCCGCTCAACCGAATGGTACGCGCTCTTCCCGGCGATTCTTCAGCAAACGCTGAACGGCGCCGGCGGCAATGGCAGATCCTGAAGCGCGTGCGCAGTCAACATGGGCGGGGCCGGGTGATGAGCTGCAGGCCTCGGAAACGACCTTTATCGACATAAGAGGGGGAGCGAGCAATGCAAACGGACCTACGAGGTCGTGACCTCATCAGCACACAAGACTGGTCGAAGGAAGAGATTGAGACGCTGCTGGATGTCGCCTGGGACCTGAAGCGAAAGCGCGCTTTGGGCGAGCCCCACGCCTTGCTCCGTGACAAAGTGCTGGCGCTTCTCTTCTTCTTCACCAGTACGCGCACACGCATCAGCTTCGAAGCGGGTATGGCGCAGCTGGGCGGGCATGCCCAGTTTATCGACAGCACAACGACGCAGATCAGTCATGGCGATACCGCCAAAGAAATCGGCGAAATCGTTGGTCGCTATACCGATGGCATCGCCATCCGTCAGTGTGACTGGGGCTTCGGCAACGCCTACATCAAGGCGGTGGCGGAGGCCAGCCGCGCGCCGGTTCTGAATATGCAATGCGATGTCTATCATCCCTTTCAGATCCTGGCCGATCTGATGACCATCCAGGAAAAGTTTGGGCGCGATCTGCGCGGCAAGACCATTAACATCAGCTGGGCTTATGCTTCCAGCTATCAGAAGCCGATATCGGTACCGCAAAGCCTGGTCCTGCTGATGTCGCGCTTTGGCATGAACCTGCGTCTGACGCGGCCGCCGGAGTACAAGCTGATGCCGGAGATCGTCGAGCAGGCGAAAGAAAACACGGCGAGGCATGGCGGTTCCTTTGCGGTTCTGGACGATTTTGATGCCGGTTTCGCCGGCGCTGATATCCTCTATCCCAAGAGCTGGGGCAGTTGGCTCACAACCGAAGACGATGAAGAATCGGCTGAAATCGGCGCGAAGTATAGCGACTGGATCACCGATGACCGGCGGATGGCGCTCGCCAACGATAATGCCATCTATATGCACTGCCTGCCCGCCGATCGCAATATTGAGGTGACCGATAGCGTGATCGATGGAGCGCAAAGCGTCGTCTATGATGAAGCGGAAAACCGCCTGCATGTGCAGAAGGCGGCCATGGCCCTGACTATGCGTTAATCGGTTTCGCCGCTGCGGACGGCGCGGAGTGAGCGCGACTGACGATGATCGATAAATTGGTGGTGGTGGCGATCGGCGGCAACTCGCTGATACCGGACCCGCGCAACCCGCATATAGACGAGCAATGGGAAGCGGTCCGCGAGACTTGCCGTCATATCGCCGATATGATCGCCGCTGGCTGGCAGGTGATCATCACGCATGGCAATGGACCCCAGGTCGGCTACATCATGCAGCGCTCCGAGATCGCCAGGCGCGAGGCCGGCCTACATGCTGTGCCGCTCGACCTGGTGGTGGCCGATACCCAAGGCAGCATTGGCTACATGCTGCAGCAGGCGCTGGATAATTCCCTGCGCCGCCTCGGCATGAACCACACCGTCGCCACCATCATCACGCAGATGCGCGTGGATCCCGCCGATCCGGCCTTCGACCAGCCCGACAAACCCGTCGGTGGCTTTATGACGGCGGCCGAAGCCAAGCGGGCGGAGGCCGAGGGTTGGCGGGTATTTGAGGATGCCGGCCGCGGCTGGCGGCGCCTGGTCGCCTCGCCCAAGCCCTTGGTGGTCAATGAGATTAACGCGATTCAGGCGCTGGTGCTGGCTGGATATATCGTGATCGTCTGCGGTGGTGGCGGCGTACCGGTGGTGCGCAATGAGGTCGGCAGCTTGCGCGGCGTCGCGGCGGTGATCGATAAAGACCGCGCGAGCAGCTTGCTGGCGCAGACGCTGCGCGCCGATCTGCTTCTGATATCGACCGGCGTGGAAAAGGTCTGTCTCGATTTCAATACTCCGCGCGAACGGGAGCTTGACGAGATTACGCTGGAAGAAGCGCGCCGCTATCTGGAACAGGGCCATTTCGCCCGCGGCAGCATGTACCCCAAGATCGATGCCGCGATTGACTTCGTGCATAACGGCGGACCGCGCGCCATCATTACCAATCCGGCCAATATCAGGCGCGCGCTGCATAACGAAACCGGCACGCGAATCGTCCCTGGCGGCTCGGGTTAAGGGTAAAATCGGTGTATATGGCGATGACGGGATCGAAGACAAGAAGACAATGGCGGACGTAAAGGAATTGCGCTGTGTCATCGGCGACTGCCGCTTTGGGGTCGATGAAGTCAGCTATACCTGTCCTGAACATGGCGAGTTGGGCACGCTCGATATTCGCTATGATTACGCCGCCTTGCGCGCCGAGCTTGACCGCGACGCCTTAAGCGCTTCACGCGTCTCCAGTTGCTGGCGCTACAAGCCACTGATGCCGCTGGCGCCTGAGGCCAAGGTTCCGCCGTTGTCCGTCGGTTGGACGCCATTATACGACGCGCCGCGGATTGCGCGGAAGCTGGGATTGCGAAGCGTCTGCGTGAAGGACGATGGCGCCAATCCTACCGGCTCGCTGAAGGACCGCGCCAGCACGCTTGTCTTGGCGCGCGCCTTGCAGCAGGGCATCGGCACTGTGAGCACCGCCAGCACCGGCAACGCGGCTGCTGCTTTGGCTGGTTTGGGCGCTTCACTGCCCGAGGTGAACATCGTCATTTTCCTGCCGGCGAACGCGCCCGCCGCCAAGATCGCGCAACTGCTGGTCTATGGCGCCGAAGTGCTTCTGGTCGAAGGCAGCTACGATGAGGCCTTTGACCTGTGTATGGAAACCTGCGCGGCGCAGGGTTGGTATTCGCGCAATACCGGCGTCAATCCCTTCACGACCGAAGGGAAGAAAACCGTCGCTCTGGAAATCTCTGAGCAGTTGCGCTGGCATGTGCCGGACGTTGTCGTCGTTAGCGTCGGCGATGGCAGCATCATCAGCGGCCTTTACAAAGGGTTTAGCGACCTGATTGAATTGGGCTGGATCAATGCCAGGCCGCGGCTGATTGGCGTGCAGGCGAAAGGCAGCGCCGTCTTGGCAAAGGCATTTGATAAGGGTCTTGCGGCGCAAGACATAAGGCGAGAAGCGGTATCGACCATCGCCGACAGCATCGCCTCTGAACTGCCACGCGATCGCGCCAAAGCCTTACGAGCGGTTCGCTGTACGGGCGGCGGCTTCGTCGCCGTTTCCGATGCTGCGATCCAGGCGGCAATTCCGGAATTCGCGCAGCTCAGCGGCGTCTTCGCTGAACCGGCGGCGGCCGCGGCTTATGCCGGCCTGAAGCAGGCGGTAGAGGGGGGCATCATTGAAGCTGACGAGAGCGCATGCATCGTCAGTACCGGCAATGGTCTGAAGGATGTCGTTCGCGCCAGGGAATCGGTCTCTGGCGGGCGCCGGGTGCCGGCTGATCGCGGGGCGGTCGAGGCCGCCTTGAGAAGCGCTGGGCTGATATGAGCGCGCGCCCGACATACTCAATCGTCGCGCCCGTCTACAATGAAGTGGGCAATTTGCGCCGCTTTTATACCGAAGTCGTCAAAGCGCTCGATTCCACCGGCGCAAGCTGGGAGTTGATTATCGTCAACGACGGTAGTTCCGACGGCTCATTTGAGCTCATGCTCGAGCTGGCCGAGCAGGACAGTCGGGTACGGGTCATCAGCTTCGCGCGTAATTTCGGCCACCAGATCGCGGTGACGGCGGGGGTCGACTATGCCAGTGGCGCTGCCATCATCCTGATTGACGCCGACCTGCAAGATCCGCCAGCTGTTATTCCGCGCTTGATCGCCAAATGGAAGGACGGTTACGAGGTCGTCTATGCCGTGCGCGCCGAGCGCAGGGGCGAGAGCTTCTGGAAGCGGTTCAGCGCCAAGCTCTTTTATCGGCTGATTCATCGAATCACTGACATCAACATACCGGTCGATACCGGCGACTTTCGCTTGATGGATGCGCGGGTGGCGCGCGTTCTGCGGCAAATGCGCGAACAGCACCGCTTCATCCGCGGCATGACCAGCTGGGTGGGCTACAAGCAGACGGGCGTCGAATACGTGCGCGAAGAGCGCGTCTGGGGCGAGACCAAGTATCCGCTGCGCAAAATGATCGCTTTCGCCCTGGACGCGGTCACCAGCTTTTCCTTCTTCCCTTTGCAGATTATGATTTATATCAGCTTGATATTGGCTGTGCTGTCATTGCTGGTGGGTTTGGTGATTTCCGGCTTGCGCCTGGCCATGGGCGAAGAATTCTTCGGCGGGCAGGCGACCACGATCGTTCTGCTGCTGCTCTTGAGTTCGTTTCAGCTATTCTTCCTCTTCGTCATTGGCCAGTATGTCGCGCGAACCTACGATGAATCACGCGACCGACCGCTTTATGTAGTGGCAGCGACAGTCGGCTTAGGTGACGCGCAGGTGGCGAACCAACGCGTCACTGTCAAGACGGAAGGAATAACGAATGCGGACGCTGCGCTTGCCGATGCGGATTCGGAGGTCGCGCGCGATGCCGGAAAATGAAGCTGATCAACTTGCCTTGGTACAGAAGTACCGCCAGCTGGTCGAAGCCTACGAAGCGCTTGACAGCCGGATCGATGAACTCGTCACGGCGAGCCGCGGAAGCACCGAACAAATGTCGGCGGCTGATCTGCGTCAGTATCGCGAATTGGCGCGGAAGCGGACTGAACTGCTGAATGATATGCGCCTGCTTGAACAGCGGCTAAACTTGTCGGGAGACGACGGACCGAGCGCCGACTAAGGAGCGTACAATGATCACTGGTCCCAGTTTTGAAGAGATGCTGCACCCGCAAGCGATGGGTCCGACCATACGGGCGGAAGCGATTGCCGCGCTGGACGCCGATCCGCTGAATCCGCTGAATCTCTACAATATCACCTGGCGCGATCCGCAAAATAAGGTGTATCACATCGTGCTGCCGCGCGAATTGACCGGCGTCGAGGCCCAGATCGTGGTGATTTATGGCAAGCGCTTTCCTTCAGGCAGTCATAAGGTGGGAGCGGCTTACTCCGTCTTGCTCGAAGCGCAGCTGCTGGGCGAAGTCGATCCGGACGCGCACACGCTGGTCTGGCCCTCAACCGGCAATTACGGCATTGGCGGCGCTTTCATCGGCTGCCGGATGGAATATGACAGCATCGTCGTGCTGCCGGCGGAGATGAGCCAAGAGCGCTTCGATCGCATCACCAGTTATGGCGCGCGCATCATCCGCACGGCCGGCAGTGAAAGCAATGTCAAGGAGATTTACGACGAAGTCAAGCGGCTGCGCGGCCGCGATCCTAAAATCCGCATACTGAATCAATTTGAAGTGATGGGCAATTATCGCTTTCATTACTATGTGACCGGCAACACGCTGGTTGAGTTGGCGGCTGAGCTTGGGGCGCTGGGCATCGGCGACGGCCGGATTTCGGCTTTTGTATCGGCGATGGGCAGCGCCGGCACCATTGCGGCTGGCGATCGTCTCAAGCAGGTCTGGCCCGAGCATAAAATCGTCGGACTTGAACCGATCCAATGCCCGACGCTGTACAATAACGGCTATGGCGCGCACGAGATCCAGGGCATTGGCGACAAGCATGTGACCTGGATACACAACGTTTTTAACATGGACGCGCTCATGGCGATTGACGATATGGACGCCCTGAACGGCTTGCGCGCCCTGTGGGAAGAAGCCGGGCGCGCGGTCCTGATACGGCGCTACGGGCTGGCGGAAGACATGGTGGCGCAGTTGGCGGAGACCCTGGGCATCAGTGGCGTCTGCAATATCATCGGCGCCATCAAAACCGCGAAGTTCTATAAAATGAGCGCGAACGATGTCATCGTGACGGTCGCGACCGATGCCTTCGAAAGGTATGCGTCGGTTATGAACAATCTGCGGAACAGACATGGCGCGCTAGATGAAGCGGGGGCGACTGGCATCATCGATGGCGTTTATCAGCGCGCCACGACCGATTGGATCATGGAAGGAAGCCGCGAAGCGCGTGAACGCTGGCACAATTTGAAGTACTATACATGGGTTGAGCAGCAGGGCAAAACAGTCGCCGAGCTGGATGCCCAGCGTGACCCGGATTGGTGGCTGGGGCAGCAAGAGCGCGTCGGCGAGATCGACAGGCGCTTGCTGGCGGCACGCTCCGCGAGCTGAGTGAGCGGATGGGAAATGTACGCTGACGACCGTGTGCTGGTCGGCGTCGTCAAGCGCGCCAAAGATTTTGAAATCGTGCGGCGGCAGAACTGGTATCGCATACCCGAAGGCCAGTTGCCGCGCGGCTTAAATGCTGAGTACATCGCTTTCTTCTTGAGCGCCAGATCATTCAAGGAGCGGGGCGGCAGCGTCGCCTACTTCGCGCGCATCACAGGCCTTGAATTGGCGCGGCGCCGCGATTTGCTGCCGGATGAGACGCGTCGGGCGGACGCGCTCTACTACAAGGTGCAGTTTCGCGATTTAATCCAAAAAGACCCGCCGATCCGCAATCAGCCGGCGCGTCCCATCAGCTTCATTCGCACAACTTGGGATCGCTTTATCAGCGCCGAGTTTATATCCGACCTTTACCTCAAAACAGATTTTTATGTCGACCGCGTGTATCAGGCCTTGCGCAACTGACCGGCGGCAAGGCGAGAATAAGAAGACGATCATGCTGATCATAAACGCGAATGTGATCACGCTGGGCGATAATCCGCGAATACTGTCGGATCAGGCCCTTTACATCGATGGCGACCGCATCATCGCCGTCGGGCGAGGCGCCGAGTTGGCGGCGCGCTATCCCAAGGCCGAGACTATCGACGCGCGCGGACAGTATGTCATGCCGGGCGGGATCTGCGCCCACACGCATTTTTACGGCGCCTATGCCCGCGGCCTGGCGATTCCCGGTCCGGCGCCGCGTGATTTTCCCCAGATACTCGAGCGCCTGTGGTGGCCGCTGGATAAGGCGCTCGATCGGGACAGCGTCCGCGCCAGCGCGCTTGTCTGTCTGGTCGATGCCATCAAACACGGCGCCACCAGCCTGATCGATCATCATGCCAGTCCCAATTTTATCGACGGCAGCCTCGATGTCATCGGCGCTGCGGTGGAGGCCGCCGGCTTGCGCGCCGTGCTGTGTTACGAAGTGACCGATCGCGATGGCCGGGACAAGATGCAGGCCGGCATCGCGGAAAACCTGCGCTTCATGACGGCCTCCGCTGCTCATGAACGACTGAAGGGGAGCTTCGGTCTGCACGCCAGTCTAACGCTGAATGACGCGAGTTTGCGCGCCTGCGCCGATGCGCTGCCGGCGGGCGCCGGCTTTCATATCCATGTGGCCGAGCATGAGGCGGACGAATTGGACAGCCTGAGCAAGAGCGGCTCACGCGTGGTGGCGCGACTGGATCAATACGGCATCTGGACTGATTCGACAATCGCCGCGCATTGCGTCCATATCGATGATACTGAACGCGACATTTTGCTGGATCGTGGCGTCTGGGTCAGTCATCAGCCGCGCTCCAATATGAACAACGGCGTTGGCGCCGCCGATATCGACGGCTTGCTGGCGGCGGGGCTCAAGCTCTGCCTGGGCAACGACGGCTTCAGCAACAATATGTGGGCTGAGTGGAAGGCGGCCTACCTGCTGCACAAGGTGGTCAATCGAGACCCGCGCCGCGCCGCTGGCATGAATATCGCGCGTATGGCCTGGCGCAACAACGCCCGTCTGATGGAGAATTTCTTCCCTGACGCGAAGATAGGCGAGATCAGCGCGGGCGCCGTCGCCGATCTGATATTCGTCGACTACCAGCCCTTTACGCCGCTGACGGCCGGCAATCTGCCCTGGCACCTGCTCTTCGGTTTTGAAGCCTCCATGATCACGACCACCATTTGCGCCGGCCAGGTATTGATGCGCGACCGCCAGCTTCTGACGCTCGACGAATCTGCCATCGCGGCCGAGGCCATTGACTTGGCGCCGGCGGTTTGGGAAAGGTATACGCGAAACGCCCAGGATACTTTAGAATGAAGGACTTAGCGCGGAAGACCATAAGCTGAGGGCACGATGAAAACATTGGCGATCTTGGGCGGTACTGGCAAGGAAGGCGCTGGACTGGCGATGCGCTGGGCGCTTCAGGGTTACCGCGTGCTCATCGGTTCGCGTTCGGCGGCGAAGGCCGAGATGCGCGCTGCCGAGATGAACAGCGAATTGGGAGGGGATTATCTGACCGGTCTGGCCAATGCGGAAGCGGCCGCTGCGGCCGATATCGTCATCTTAAGCGTGCCCTACAGCGCGCATCAGGCCACCTTGCACAGCGTCCGATCCCAGTGTCAGGGGAAGATCCTGGTAGATTTGACCGTGCCCTTGCAGCCGCCCGAAATCATGGCGGTGAATCTGCCAAAGGGTGGCGCGGCCGCGCTGGAAGCGCAGACGCTCCTCGGATCCACTGTCACAGTCGTCGCCGCCTTTCAGAATGTCAGCGCCGTCAAGCTCAAGAAGCTGGATCAGCCGGTCGATTGCGATGTCCTCGTCTGCGCTGATGATCAAGCGGCGCGGGCGGCTGTGATAGAGCTGGCGGCGGCGGCCGGCCTGCGCGGCCTGGATGCGGGCCGACTGAAGAATGCGGTGGCGGCCGAGTCATTGACGCCGCTGCTGCTTCATATAAACAAGACCTATGGCCTACAGGGGGCTGGCATTCGCATCACCGGCCTGGACGATGGAAAATGACTTGCGCGCCCAAATTGCTCGCTTATGCGATACCAGGCATCCCGCTGATCCAGGTGGGTGATGATATTATCGGCATCATTATCGACAAGGCTGACGCGGCCGGTATTCAGCTCTGCTCGGGCGATGCGCTCGTGATCTCATCGAAAATCGTTTCCAAATCATCGGGGCGGCTGGTCGCGCTGGACGGCGTCGAGCCAGCGGCGGTGGCTCGGGCGCTGGCCGCCGAGACGGGAAAAGATCCGCGTCTTGTGGAACTGATTCTGCGAGAATCGCGGCGCGTTTCGCGCAAACGCCTCGGCGTATTGGTCACCGAGCATCGTTTGGGCTTGGTCTCGGCCAATGCCGGCGTCGACCAGAGCAATATCGAAGCGGGTGATAGCATGGCGCTGCTGCTGCCGCTTGATCCGGATGGCGCCGCCAGGGACTTTCGCGCGCGCGTCAGAAGGCGTCTCGGCATCGATGTGGCGGTCATCATCAGCGACACGCACGGACGTCCTTTCCGCGTTGGGAACGTAGGCGTGGCGATCGGCGCGGCCGGTTTGCCCACGGTCAAAGACCTTCGCGGTCAGCGCGATCTCTACGGGCGCATGTTCGAGGTGACGCAAGTGGCCTTCGCCGACCTGGTGGCTTCGGCGGCGCACCTGCTGTGTGGCGAAGCGGACGAGGGCTTGCCGGCCGTATTGCTGCGCGGCCTCGATCTAAGCGCGCCACACGGTCGTGCGGCCGATTTGAATCGCGCCGCCGAACATGATCTTTATCGTTAGCGTGGGCGATGAACGCGACTGAACTGCTGGAATTCATGCGGGGGAGGCGGTCGCTGCGGCGCTATCAAGGTGATGACGTGCCGCGCGAATGGATCGAATGCCTGCTGGAAGCCGCCATCTGGGCGCCTTCCGCCCACAATCGGCAGCCCTGGCGCTTTGTCATTATCGCTGAGGAGGTGACCAAAGGGCGGCTCGCGCGCGAAATGGGTGGGGCGCTGCGCCGCGATCTCATGACCGACGGCTTATCGCCGGCTGCCATCGACGCCGATGTCGGGCGTTCTTACGCTCGTATCACATCAGCGCCGCTACTGATCTTGGTCTGTATGAGCCTGAGCGATATGGATGTTTATGCTGACGAGCAGCGCAATAGCCATGAACTCACGATGGCGCAGCAGAGCATAGCGATGGCGGGCCAAAACATGCTCTTGATGGCGGAAAAGCTGGGCTTGGGCGCCTGCTGGATGTGCGCGCCATTATTCTGCCAGGAACTGGTCGCGTCAGTGCTGGAGCTGCCGGCTGACTGGCGGCCGCAGGGTATGATCACGCTGGGCTTCCCGGCGCAGCGGCGACGACGCGGTCGCGAGCCTTGGGAGACGAGGGTATTGTGGCGCTAGACAAGAACATCGCCGTCTTGATCGGCGGCGTCGGCGGCGCCAAGCTGGCGAGCGGACTGGTCGAGGCAGCCGCGCCGGAACGCCTGAGCTTCATCGTCAACACCGGGGACGACTTCTGGCGCCTCGGCCTAAAAATCTGTCCCGATCTCGATACGCTGATGTATACATTGGCCGGGTTGGTCAATCTAGAATGTGGCTGGGGGGTCGCGGACGATTCGACCGTAACTTTGGACAGCCTCGCGCGCCATTATCAGATCCAGCCTTGGTTCCGGCTGGGTGACAAGGATCTGGCCACGCATCTGCTGCGAACTCACTGGCTGCGGCAGGGGCGTAGTCTGACTGAAGTAACCACATGCCTGGCGGAACGACTTGGCCTTCGAGCGACGCTGTTGCCGATGTGCGATGATGAAGTGCCAACAATAGTGGACACGCTCGACCGCGGCGAACTCGGCTTTCAGGAGTACTTCGTAAAATACGCTTGGGCGCCGGTCATCCGCGCGATTCGTCATCTGAACTGCGAAAAGGCAAGGCTTTCCGAGCAGGTCCGAAAGGCGCTCCTGGAGGCCGACATCGTCTTGATCGCGCCGTCCAATCCTTGGCTGTCGCTGGCGCCGATTCTTGCGATCCCCGGCCTGCGCGAACTCTTGGAGCGGTTGGCGGCGCCCGTGGTGGCGGTCACGCCGATCATCGCCGGGGAGGCCGTCAAAGGACCGACGGCGAAGATCATGCGTGAATTGGGGCTGGATGTCTCCGCCAGGGAAGTTGCCCGCTATTACGGCGGTATCATCGACGGATTTGTTGATGACCTCCGCAATGAGCCTTTCGAGACTGAGGGCTTGCGGATAGTTCAGTTGGATACGTTGATGATCGATCAGGCGGACAAGGTCGCCTTGGCGCGCGCGCTGCTGGAATGGACCGGGAGTTGGACGCGATGAGCCTCTGGGCGATCATCCCGGTTAAACCGCTGAAGAACGCCAAGAGCCGATTGTCGCCGGTTCTGCTGCCCGATCAGCGCTTCGAATTGGCGCAGGCGATGCTGCGGCACGTGCTGTCGGTGACGACGACGATTCAGCAGGTTACCGGCGTCTTGGTGATCTCACGCGATACAAAGGCGCTCGCAATCGCGCGCGAGCTGGGCGCCAAAACACTGCAAGAAGGCGCGCTGTCTAATCTGAATCCGGCCTTGATGCGCGCGACCATGGTGGTCAAAAGCTGGCGCGCCGATGCTGTGCTGATCCTGCCGGCCGATTTGCCCTTCATAAACGCTGAAGACATTCGCGGCCTGATTCAGCTGGCGATCGACCGGTCGATTGTGATCGCCAGCGACAATGCTCGTGACGGCACTAACGCCTTGCTGGTAAGACCGCCGGACGCGATCGAGTTCGAATATGGCGGTGGCAGCTTCGAACGGCATATCCACCGAGCGGAAGCGGCCGGGCTCCAGGCTTTCACTTATGAATCCGACCGGCTGGCGCTGGACATCGATTTGCCAGACGATCTCGCGACCTATCAACAGATCCTGGCAGAGGGTCGCTTTGGGCATTTGCCTTCCTTCCCGCTTGCATGCAGCGCCGGCTGAGGCCGCTGTCTTCATTGGCTGAAGGAGCCAAGAATGTCTGCTAATATGGTATTGACCAACTGGGGCGGTAACAGGAGATAATCCATGGCTGACCGTGTAGCACTGTATCTGCAAGACGCGCACCCGCTGGCTGATGCGATCGAATACGTCAAATACGCCGAGCTCTGTGGATTCGAGGCGGTATGGCAGGCGGAGAGTCGGTTGGTCCGCGATGCGATTGTGCCGATGGCGGCTTTTGCCGCGCTGACATCGCGCATCAAGATCGGCTCCGGCGTGATCAACAACTGGACGCGCAACGCCGCCGTGATCGCCGCCACCTTTCTCACGCTGGATGACCTGGCGCAAGATCGCATCTATTGCGGCATCGGCGCCTGGTGGGATCCGCTGGCGGCCAAGGTCGGCATTGAGCGGCGCAAGAATCTACTGGCGATGCGCGAAGTGGTGACGGTCGTTCGGCGCCTGCTCAATCGCGAACGCGTCAGCTTTGACGGCGAGTTCGTACAAATGGATGATGTCGAGCTCGATGTCGTGCACGGGCGCAAGGAGCCGCGCAACGTGCCGATTTACATCGGCGCGACCGGTCCCAAGATGATGGCGCTGACCGGCGAAATCGCTGACGGCGTCGTGCTTAATTATCTGGTGTCGCCAAAATACAACGAAATGGCGCTGGCTCAACTTGAGATCGGCGCCCGGAAAGCGGGCAAGTCGGTTGACGAAATCGACCGACCGCAGCTCGTGGTCTGCTCTGTGGATAACGATCGCGCGGCCGCTCTCGACGGCGCGCGCAAACTGGTGACGCAGTATCTTGGGCAGCAGCCGCATATCATGAAAGCCAGCGGCGTCAGCCAAGATTTGCTCGATGAGATAAACCAGGTCTTGACCTGGCCCGCGACCGAAGAACAGATTCTGGAGGCGATGAAGCTGGTGCCCGACGATGTTGTGCAGATGATCACGGCCTCCGGTACGCCGGCCGAGGTCAAAGCGAAGGTGCGCGAATACATGTCGGCCGGCGCCACCTGTCCCATCCTGTACCCCTTGGGCGACGATGTGCGTCTGATGATTGATACCTTCGCCAGCGGCTACTCGAATTAGGTCGCAGCCCTTCGTGGGTGGGAAGATGACACTGGGGGAAGGCGCCTGTCGCGGTGAAGATTCTTTGTGTTAGCGATACTCAGATGCCGCAGCTGCACAATGCGGTCAATCTGCGCCGCCAATACAGCGATGTTGATATAATCATCAGCTGCGGCGACATGCCGCCTAATTATCTCGATTTCATCTCGAGCATTATTGAGGCGCCCTTATTCTATGTTCGCGGCAATCACGATGAGATATATCATGAAGAACCGCCCGGTGGCATCGACTTGCACGGGCAGGTGGTGGAGTATCATGGCATCACCATGGCCGGCCTGGAAGGCTCGATCCGCTATAACAAGGGCGAGATCCAATATACGCAGTCGCAAATGCACGGCAAGGTTCTCAGCCTGGCGCCTTCGGTGATGTGGAATCGCTGGGCGCGCGGACGCGGTATCGATCTATTCGTCACGCATGCGCCCGCGCGCGATATTCATGACGGGAAGGATGTCGCCCATCGCGGCTTCGACAGCTTTGTCAACTTCATGAAGTGGTTTCGGCCGCGCTATATGCTGCATGGGCACGTCCACACCTGGGATCGGCGCAAAACGGTGCGTACGCAGTTCGAATCCACCTGTGTGCTCAATATCAACCCGTTCACCGTGCTGGAACTCGATCCGCTTTAGTTCACCGGGATAGGATCGCAGACGAAGGAGGCTGGTCAAAGATGTGGGAAGCCTACCATAGCGTCAGCACAATCGACGAGGCTTTGGCGCTCTTGAATGAGCATCGGAGCGGGGCGCGCATCGTCGCCGGCGCTACGGACTTGATCATCGAGATGGAACGCGGCCAGCATCCGCAGTTGAAGGTCCTCGTTGACATCACGCGGGTCCCGGGTCTGGATCAAATCTCGCTGGATGCTGATCGAATCGTCCTAGGTCCCCTGGTAACGCATAACCACGTCGTCGCGAGCCGCCTGATTCGCGAACGGGCGCTGCCCCTGGCGCAGGCATCCTGGGAGGTCGGCGCCCCGCAGATCCGCAATCGCGCCACCGTCGCCGGCAATCTCATCACCGCTTCCCCCGCCAATGACACGATTACGCCTCTGATCGCCCTGGACGCCGAAGTCACGCTGGCCTCAGTCGCAGGTGAGCGCAACGTCAAATTGACGGACTTCTACAGCGGCTTTCGTCAGACCGTTCTGCGCCCGAATGAACTGATGAGCGCGATACGGATTCCGCCGCTAGATGATGATCAGCGCGGCGTATTTCTGAAACTGGGACTGCGGCGCGCGCAAGCGATTTCCGTCGTCGATGCCGCCCTCATCGTCCGTCTTGATGAGTCGAACCGGGTCAGCGATGCGCGGATCGCCCTGGGCAGCGTCGCCGCGACGATCGTGCGCGTCCCGGCGGCGGAAGCTTGCTTGAACGGGAAGCGCTTATCCGCGGAAACCATCGCCGAAGCGGGGCGGCTGGCGGCGGAGTCGGTCAAGCCCATTGATGATGTGCGAGGCAGCGCTGAATACCGCAGTGAAATGGTGAAAATGCTGGTCCTGCGCGCGCTGCGGCAGCTGGAATCAGGTTCGCCGCTAAATAACATACCGGCACGGCCACCGATGCTCTGGGGCGCGGATGAAGGCGTCGTCACTCGAGGGCTACCAGCGGCGCTTGCTCATGCGCCCGACAGGCCCATAGAAAGCCGGGTGAATGGCGTCGATGTCTGTATCGCGACCGGCCAGCGCAAATCACTGCTGCATTGGCTGCGCGATGAGGTCAAGCTGCCTGGCACAAAAGAAGGTTGCGCTGAAGGCGAGTGCGGCGCCTGTACCGTCTTTCTCGATGATGTAGCGGTCATGGCCTGCATGGTTCATGCGCCGCGCGCGCATGGCGCCGAGATCCTCACGGTCGAGGGACTTCAATGTGGCGAGGCGCTGCATCCGATTCAGCAGGCCTTCATCGATCAGGCGGCGGTGCAATGTGGCTACTGCACGCCGGGATTCCTCATGGCGGGCGCCAAGCTGCTTGATGAAATCGAAAAACCCGATACAGAGCAGATCAATTACAGCATAAGCGGCAACCTCTGCCGCTGCACCGGCTACTACAAGATCGTCGAGGCATTCCGTCAAGCGGCGAGCATGAAAACGGAAGTCGAACAAGGCTAGCTCATGGATCGAACGGTACCGCAAACGGGCAGCGAAGAAATCGAACTTTATATGCGCACCTATTATTCGCTATTGCGTTCGAGCGACAGCATCACAATTGA
>JAAXID010000100.1 GCA_012270545.1 Anaerolineae bacterium
ATTGATGGAGAAATCATCGAAATGACCGGTGGAACGGGCAAACATAGCAAAATCGCAGTCAACATTACGCTTGCTCTCGGAGGTCGGGTTGATCTGTCGGAGTATGTGTTCTTCAACAGCGAGATGCGTGTCAAAGTCAGCGAGACCCGCTATGTCTATCCCGATCTGAGCGCTGTGCGTGGCGAGGAAGTTTATGAGGACGAGAGCGAACTCACGCTCCTCAATCCGATTTTCGTGGTCGAGGTGAGCTCGCCCTCCAGCATGATGTACGACCGCATCGACAAGTTCGCTTTTTACTTCGATGTGCCTTCGATCGAAGCCTATCTCATCGTCGACCAGGACCGCGGGCGAGCCGATCTCTGCACCCGCGCCGAAGAGGGCTGGCTTGTGCGTGTGTTCAACAACGCGGATGATGTGATCCCGCTGTCAGCGCTGAGTTGCGAACTGCCGCTGGCGCAGGTCTATCGCGGCGTCGAATTCGCAGAGGCCTAGCCCCCCCCTCCGCGTTACTTCAAATCTCGCCGGTGCCAGTCATCGCTGAATAGATTGAAATCGACCTCGCGCTGTGGATACTCCGCGATGATGTCTTCGTCGATATCAACGCCCAGACCGGGCTTGTCCGGCAGCGAGAAATAGCCATCGACCACCTCCGGCATCCCGACGCCGACGGCCTTGACCGGCGGGTCAGCGAAGTCGTTGAAGTATTCCTGGATCTTGAAATTGGGCGTGGTCGCCGCCACCGCCAGCGACGCCATCGTTGAGCAGGGACCGCCGACATTATGCGGCGCCACCAGCACGTAATACATCTCGGCCGTGCCCGCCAGCTTCTTCATATTCATGATGCCGCCGAAGTGGGTCGTATCGGTTTGGATGATATCGGCCGCGTTCAGCTCGAAGAGCTCTCGATATTCATAGGGCGTGTGGATGCGCTCGCCGGTCGCCACCGGGATCCCTAGCCCCAGCGCCACCTCGCGCACATCGCGCAGCGCCCGCAGATTCTCCGGCGGCACCGGCTCTTCCACCCAGCCTGGCCGAAACTCGGCCAGATCGCGGATGATCTCGACCGCCGTCACCGGATTGAAGCGCCCGTGCATCTCGATCAGCAACTCGACATCGGGTCCCACCGCATCATAGACCGCTTCCACCAGCGAGATCGATAGCAGCTTTTCTTCGCGCGTGAATTCGTAGAATCCGCTGCCGAAGGGATCGAACTTGAGGGCGCGATAACCTTTCTCGACCACTTCTTTCGCCGCCGCGTACCAGGCTTGCGGCAGCCGCTCCACCCGATACCAGCCGTTGGCATAGGCTTTGATTTTGTCGCGTACGGCGCCGCCCAGCAGCCGATACACTGGCTGATCGAGCGCCTTGCCGATGATATCCCAGCAAGCGATTTCGAGCAGAGCGATGCCGGTCATGGCGATCTCGCCAGCGCGCCCGTAGGTTTCGCGCAGCATTCGATAGGCCATATCTTCGGTATTGAAGGGGTCGCGCCCCAGAGCGAAATCAGGCGCCGTCTCATTGAGATAGCCGATCACTGGACCGACGCCGCCGACGGGCCGCGCCTCCGCCCAGCCGACCAAGCCGTCGTCCGTCTCGACCTTGAGGAAAAGCAGGTTGCGCCAGGGCGTGCCCATCACCATTGTGCTGACATTGCTGATTTTCATGTTTCCGACCTCTTTAATGTCATGATGTAGGGAGGACTCATTGAGTCGCCTGAAGTGTAGTCGAAATTCCACGCGGGCGATCCACTGGATCGCCCCTACATAGTTACTCTATGTTTACCGTTAATCACAGCACTGGAATCCCCAGATCGGCCGCGCCGACCGCGCCCATCAGCGCATCGCCGGCGTAGCGCTCGATGATATTCATCACCAGCGCCGTCCGATGCACGCGCTCCTGCGACTGCTTGACCGCCGTGTCCTCGATGTGGATGCCACTGGGATAAATGTTGGCCGCGTTGCGCAAGCCCAGCTTCACGTAAACCGGCGCCGCGACGCGAATCAGCTCCGGCACTTCGTAATGGCGCAGGAAGCCGCCGAAGTCGTCAGGCGCCTCGACATAGACATCCAGCGGGATATCGATGGCCGCCCGGATCGCCGCCATCTGCGGCAGCGTCAAATCAGTCGGCACGTTGTAGGTGCCCGCGCCCAGCTCTTCCAGCAGCTTAACTGAAATCGGGTTGGACGCGCCCATCTGCACCGAAATCTTGACCACCAGATCGGCCGGCAGCTCGCCCGCTTTCTTCATCTCGTTGACCAGCCAGAGCTGGCCTTCATCGGCGACCAGCACCGAGCGCAAGCCCAGCGCGCAGCCGCGGATGACGTCTTCGGTGGCGTAGACGACTTCGTCCATGCCCCGCAGGCGCGCGCCCAGATTTTTGCCGGCGCTCGCTCGCACCTGCGCGCTCGTGCCCCAAGCGGCCCGCGGTCCCACGAACAAGCTGACCTCAATGCCGGCTTCCGCGCCCAGCCGACACATTTCGCGGATTTCCTCATCGGTCAGCATCCAGATGCCGCTGCCCTGCGAGACGCGATGAATGGCGACGCCGTAGCGCTCCGCCGCTTCCAGCACGGCCGCCAGCGCCCGCGGACCCTCCGTGCTGGGGATCTCGATACGGTACTGGGCGCCATCGGGGAAACGCTTCGCCGAGGACGGCAGGTCGTACCGATCGCCAGGCGGATATTTGTGCAGCTTCAAAAAATCGCGCGTCGTTTTCATCATCATTATCTCGCTCGGTTAATTGCTATGGATGATACCCCACCGAGTTTAGCCAATCCTTCGGAATTGCTCCAGAAGATTGGGGTAGTGGTGAATAATGAGTTATGCCCTTCGCTTTCCCCCACCCCAAACCCCTCCCCGAGAGGGAGGGGCTTTAACAGACCTTTGCTCCCCTTCCCTCGTTCTGGGGGAAGGGGTCGGGGGATGGGGGCTGGCGGTCGAGGATGGGGACACGGCACATATACCCTTGATACTCACCACTCTCAAGATTTGGCTGTTTACAAACGCGCTGTCCTTGCGATACACTGATATTCCTTTTCCATGGCATTTCCAGTCGCTGCGGTAAATTCACCATAAATCAATGTCGGTGTATAATGGCTTATATGCGCGGAACGGATTTGCCTTTGACGTAGGATTGCGTCTATGAATCTCGTTCACCAGTTCGGCCGAAACAGACAAATTCACCGCGTTCCTCTAGCATTGGAAGCGCGCATTTACAGATTGCCCGCCCCTCAGCTTGACGGCCTTTTGCTAAGAGCGAACGTTCTCATTTTCATCCTGCTCTTTTTCGCGCCTCTCTCGCAAGTGCTCGCCGCCGACATCCCCTTGGCTGCCGGCTGCTCCTTGAGGCAGGCGATCGATTCCGCCAATGCTGAGGATGGCAGCTCTCAAATCGGCAGTTGCGCGATTGGCTCCATCGGAGCGGATCGCGTCATCCTGACCAGAAATGCCTTACTGAGCGGTGGCATGCTTCCCCCCATCACCTCGACGATACGCATCGTTGGCGCCGGTTACACCATTGACGGCGACAGAAACCGGGCGTTTAGAGTGAACGGCGGCGACCTGACCATTGATAACGCTACCCTGACCAATACCCACTCTGAGGGCTACACTAGTGAAGCGGCCACTATCTATATTCTGGCGGGCAGAGTGAGTCTCAACAATGTCACCATAACCGACGCCTCAACCGGCAGAGGCGCGATTTACCTCGTCGAGGGCAGCCTGAATGTCAGGGACAGCGTCTTTACTGACATTAATCTACCTGCAATTCGGCTGGCCTCTGGCGAGGCCACCGTCCGCGACACGACGATAAGCGATATTAATCCATCCGGCAGCGTCGGCGCGGTTCGCGTCGAGGGGGGTACGCTTACGATCACGGGCAGCAGCCTCTCAGGCAATCGTGCTGGAGATGGCGGCGCGATTCACCTCACTGCCGGTACGCTGAATGTCAGCCGCAGCGTCTTTTCTGACAATATCGCGGGTGATAAGGGCGGCGCAATCTACATCGAGTCGGGCAGCGCCACCCTCGACAGAATCACGGTGCGCAATAATAGCGGAGAGAATGGCGGTGGAATATACATCGAGGACGGTACGGTAATGATCAGCAGCAGCACCATCTCCGGCAATACAACAAACGATGAAGATGGCGCCGGCATTTACCACGAAGCGGGTACGACGACGATCAGCAACAGTACCGTCTCCGGCAATCACTCGCTGGAAGATGGCGGCGGGATGTTTGTTGATGATGGCGCGCTAAGCATTATCGACAGCGCCTTTGTCGATAATACAGCGGTCGGCGGCGGCGGCGGAATATACGGGTTTGGCGATGCTGCGCTAACGATCACTGGCAGCGCCTTCGCCAACAATAGCGCGGAGTATGGCGGCGGGATTCGTAAAACCTTCTTCACAAGTCAAATCTGGGAAATCAAAAACAGCAGCTTTTATGGAAACAGCGCGAGCGAAACTGGCGGCGCTATCAATTTCGACGAAGTATTGAGCCCGGGCACAAGCGTGTTCACGCATCTTACCATTACCGGCAATAGCGCTTCCAGCGGCGGCAACTTGCATATTGATGGTGGAAGCTTAAGTCTGCGCAACAGCATCGTATATGGCAACAGCGGCGATGATTGTAGCGGGACATTGACCGAAGAAGTTGGCAACATTATTGGCACCGGCAATTGCGTCATCGTGCCGACGCCAGCTCCCGGCGACCCGACGCCGGTTCCCGTTGGGCCCATTGATCCCCGGCTGGGCCGCGCGCAGGGTTCGCCAGGCTATATTCCGATAGCAGCAAACAGCCCGGCGCGAGACGCTGGCGACCGAGCTTATTGCGAGGAATTTGATCAACGGGGGGTACGGCGTGAAGCGGCTTGCGATATTGGCGCCTATGAATATTTTCCGGCGCCCAAAGTCGAGAAGAGAGCGGGAGTGGCCGGCCCTCCTCCGCGGCCAACCCCGGACCTACAGACCTGTTTGACCCTGAACCGGACCG
>JAAXID010000135.1 GCA_012270545.1 Anaerolineae bacterium
ACGCTGGAGCGGGCGCGCTGCCGCTGGCCGCATAGCACCGGCGCCCTCTACTATAAAATGACGGACAATTTTCCGGCCGCCTCCTGGGCTTGCATCGATTGGTATGGCGCGCCTAAGATCGGGCATTATTTCTTCCAGGACGCCTTCGCGCCGCTGCACGCCTGTGTACTTTTCACCAGCACGAATAATGTCGGCATACCCGTATCGCTGCCCGTGTTCCTGCTGGATGACGCCGGCGCGCTTGCGGATTCCGATTGGCGGGTGAGTGTGCGCGCCTACAGCGGCGATCTGCAACCGATCAAGCGAGAAAATTATGAAGGTCAAGGGGGCGTGACCAACCCGCAGAAACTCGGCGAATTCACGCTTACTTTTGAAGAGACCGATACCGTACCGCTATTTGTGGTGTCGGAGGTCTGGAAGGATGGCGCGCTGGTCGATCGCAGCTTCTATTTCGTGAACTTCGAGCCGGTCAAAGGCAGCCTCTTTAATTTGCCCAGGACGGCGCTTGATTTCGAAGTGCGCGGGCAAGACGTCATCGTCAGCAACAGCGGCGACCTGCCCGCTGCCGCAGTCGATGTCTCGCGGCCGGGGCACTTGGACAGTTTCACGGTCGCGGACAACTATTTCTGGCTCGAGGCCGGCGAGTCGGCTAGCGTCGAAGTCAGCGATGCAGACGGGCTGGTCGTCAGCGCCTGGAATGCCGAGGCGGTTAGAGCAGCAGACTAGGCTTCGGCCGCGTTCGTGATCTTTAGCACCAGCGGATTCGGCCACTTCCGATTGTTGTAGAGGCGCTGCGTCCGGCAGAACGTGATGCGCAATTCGTCGCCGTCCTGCCGCCAGCGCGTCTTGGGATCGACATCGGGCTGATACTCGAGCACCCTCCCTGATTGCCCAAGCACTTCAATCTCCGTGCCCTCAGTGGCGCGCACGCTCTTCAACGTAATCGTACGCCACTCGCCCATCTCCAGCGGCTGCTGCGTATCGAAGGCGTAGACCGCCCGCTCCTCCACGTCCCAAGTGAAGTAGGTCGCGCCCTCATGCGGCGCCCGCCAGGGTCGCACGCCGCGCGTCGCCTCGCCATTGACGAAATTCCATAAGCCGATCTCGCGCACGCGGTCGTCCATGTTGCGCGGCAGCCTCCCATCGGCATCGGGTCCGCCAACCGCCAAGAGCAGTGCCCCGCCGCGCGAGCGAATTTCGATCAGCAATTCAATCAGTTCACGTCCGCTTTTGAGCGCGTCATTGCCCGCTTTGTATTGCCATTGCGTGCCGATGGTGTAATGCGCTTCGAAGGGGCCGCGCAGCTCAGCGCGCCGTTCCTGCTCCGGCGTGATGATGCCGCCGCGCGTGATCATGATCTCGCGGTTTAGGCTCCAAGTGTATTCGACCAGCGAACGCGTGGCATCGCGGTAGCCGTCGAAGCAGAAGATATCCGGTTGGTAGCGCTCCACCAGTTCGTGAATCTGCGCCTTGTCGTATGCCAGCAATTCGGCGTTGTATTCAGGATTGGCGTAATCGTGAGCGCGCGCCGGCACCTTGCCACGCCCCCATTGAAAATGAGCATCGTCGGGCGAAAAGTACATGCCCACCGGCAGATCGTTTTCGCGCAGCGCGTCCATATATTCGCGCAAAATGTCCTTGCCGTAGGGCGTGTTCATCACGTTGAAATCGGTCGTGGCGGTATCCCACATGCAGAAGCCGTTGTGATTCTTCGCCGCCACGGTCACGTAGTCGAAGCCGCAGAGCTTCGCCAGGCGCGCGTACCAGCCGGCGTCAAATTGGCGTGGATCGAAGCAAGCCGGCAGCTGAGTGAAATATCGCCGCAGATAATCGGCCGAGGCGCCGATCACCGAATGCGCGTTCACCAGGCCAAAGGGCGCATCAACCGTCCAGTACAGGTACATGCCCAGCGCCATGTCCTGATACCAGGCGAGGCGCGTCGGCCTGTTGCCCATCTCGGTGTATACGCCCTGCGACGCGCGGTCTTGTTCTTTATCTGTGCCCGGCGTCATTTCCCTACCTTTTCACGCTGTACACGCTGAGGCGCGCCAATATACACGCAGCGCGTTCAGCCCCAACAGGCCCGCCATTTCCTCGTCGGTTAAGAAATCGCAATGAAGCCGCACATAATTCAGAAGCTGGCGATAACTGCCGCTCGTCAACAGGCCGGGGACATCGCTGCCCCACATGATCTTCTCGGCGCCGATCAGTTCCACCGCGCGCTTAATGTAGATCCGCGCCGCCGCATAGGGATACTCATCGTAGTCGGCCGAATAAGCGGGCAGCGCCGATATATCAAATGAAACGTTTGCCTTGCGACCCAATAAGATCTGTTCTCTCCACTTTTCGTTTCGTTCCGCGATATCGCTCTCGTCGATGGGCGGCTGCGCCAGATGAGCAATGACGATCGTCAAATCAGGATGGCGCTCGGCGACAGCGGCGACCGCTTCGGTCTGATAGGCCCTGCTGCTGATATTTCCCAAGTCTAGGGTGACGACAAGCCCGTCCCTTTCCGCCCCTTCAAAGATCCAGCTGTGCTCGGGCGCGTCAATTCGCAAGTTGGGATAGCGGCCCGTCAAGCCGGTCGGCTCGGTCAGCTCCAATTTGACGATGCGAAAGCCATATTCTTCGACGCACTGCTTGTATTGCTGTCTGACATCGGGCGCCAGCGGATCAGGCGCAAAGGCGCCTACAAAGCGATCGGGAAAACGGTCAACAGCCGAAGCGACATAGGCATTTGCCTCGCCATAGAATGGTCCCTGCAGAAGCACCGCTCGATCAACGCCTGCCCAATCCATATGTGCAAGGAGCGCCTCGGCCGGAAACGTTGTCGATTCGTTGAATGGCGGCAGCAGCTGAATTGTCTCGCCGCCCCAGCGCGCCTTGCCCCAGGAAAGCGAGCGCGTGGGACCGCTGGCAGTCGTACCATGGACGGCGGTCATGATATGCGCGTGAGCGTCTATGATCATGTAGGCAGCTTGTGATTACTGGTAGAAGGCTGGTCTCACGCGGACAAGCCCGTGATCTGTCGCGCCTCTTCGGGCGAGGCGATCTCGCGGCCCACTTCATTCGCGATGCGCACGGCCCGTTCTACCAGCTCGGCATTGCTTTTGGCATAGACGCCCTTCTCGATATAGGGGCAATCTTCCATGCCGACCCGCACGTGACCGCCGATGGCGATGCCGTGGGCGATGACTGACCAGTAAACCGCGGGCGCCATGCAGCTCATGCTCCAATTCATGTCCTCCGGCAGGTGGTCAACCATGAACTGTATGCCCTTGGCTGAAGGCGGCGTCCAGCTCTGGCCGGGCCAGCCAAAAAACAAGGTCCCCCATAAGGGATCGGGCAGCAAACCCAGCTCGTCCTCGCGCTTATCGCCGACCCAGAACTCACCGGCGCGCAGTTTCTCAATCGCCCAGAAGGCGCCGGTGCTGAAGCACTCGATCTCCAGCTTGACGCCGTTCGCCTTCGCCAGACGCGCATATTCGCGCAACTCGGAGATGGGATGGATGGAATAACAGTATCCAGCCGGCGGATGTTCCGGCACCGGCTGGAAATACTCGTCATGCGAATCAAAATTGATCGAGCTCATATCCGGCTTCAACTTTTGCCACAGCTCGATCTTCTGCTCCAAGCGGATGCTCGCCAAGCCAAACTGCACAACCGCCCGGCCCGTGCCGCGTATGCGCTCGGTGATCTCAGCCCAGCCATCCATGATCGGTATCTGCAGCAGCCGGCCATCGGGCTGGATCTCGGTATCGCTGACGTAGGATCCGTGCACGTGGCAGATGGCGGCGCCCGCGTTGATGGCGCGAACGTATTCATCGGCGACGCCGGTAGGGTTATCCGGTTTCGGACCGTGTGGATTGTGCGGATAAGTCAAGGTCGTATCGCAGGTGACGGTGATAACCAGCTTTTCCATGATTCACTCTCCCGTTATTCGCGAGCGGGGCTTTTGCCCAATTCGGACGATCAGTCAAAGGTCAAGACGATGCGGCCAGTGACGCCGGATCGCAGATGCGCCAGCGCCTCGTTGACCTGATCGAGCGTATACGTCCCGCGCACAATTGAGGCCAGCGCGCCGCTCGCATAAAGCTTGAGGCAGCGGCTGAGATCGTTCCGCCGGCCCGCGCGCGTGCCGATGACTTCCTTTTCGTTCTGCGCCAATTCCTTGCCCGAAAGCGGAAGCCGCTCGGGCGTATAACCGACCACAACCATGCGGCCGCCGCGCCGGAGCGAGGTGAAGCCGGCGGTCATGGTGCTTTCCAGGCCGACCACATCAATCACACGATCGGCGCCAATGCCGTCGCTCAGATCCCGAACCAGAGACTGCAATTCATCCCCAGCCGCGCTGGAAAAGATTGACGCGCCCTGGCTCAGCGCCCACTGCTCTTTTCCCGCGTCAACATCGGCCACGATCACCTCGATGCCCGCCCCGGCCAAGAGCTGCGTCACAATCGAGCCGACGCCGCCGATGCCGATCACCAGGACGGTTTCGCCGATGCTTACAGCTGCCCGATCAACCGCATGCAAGGCAGTCAGGCCGGCGTCGCAGCAGGTCGCGCCATCGGCGTAATTCACCTCAGCGGGCAAGTGAATGAGTTGCTGCGCCGGCAGGCAGACGCGCTCGGCATAGGCGCCGGGCACATCAAGCACGCCGACGATGCCGCGCATATTCAGGCAGAGCTGATCGCGAAAGCTGCGGCAAAAGACACAGCTCCCGCAAGTGACGAAATTATATACGGCGACGCGATCGCCGGGCGCGAATTCAGAGACGCCAGCGCCGACCGCCACAATCTCGCCCGCGATCTCGTGCCCCATGATGAAAGGCAATTCCGGTACGTAGCCGAAACCATCCAGCAGCTTCAGATCGGTGCCATCAATGCCGCATGCCCGCGGTTTCACCAGCACCTCGCCGGCGCCGGGTTGTGGCGTTGGCACTTCCTCGATCGTGAGCCTTTCGCCGAAGGCGCGCAGCAGCGCCGCTTTCATCACTCGTCCTCGCCCGCTATGCCAATTTCGATCAGCGCCTCGCGGTAAATTGGCAGCCCCCAAATATAGCCCTGCTCGGGGACCGGATAGCCGTACATATCAAGCGTCGCCGTACCAGCGAAACCGATGTCGATCAGCGCTTTGTTCATCGCCGCCAGGTCGAGCAGGCCTTTGCCGGGCGGATAATGCAGCTCACTGGTCAGGCCATCGGTATCGGAATAATGCAGGTGCTCAATCCTAGAACCCAGTTCGTATATGGCATCCACGTAGGTCTGCGGCTGGCCCACGCCATAATGACAGAAGTCGAAAAGCACGCCGAAATGCGCGCGATCCAGTTGATCGCAAAGTTGCTTCATAAAATCGTTGTCCATGCCCAGGGTGAAGGGATGCGGTTCGGCGGTGAAACGCAGGCCCTTCGGCCGCGCGTAATCGATCGCCTCGGTGAATAGCGCAACCAGAACGGCAAGCAGATCTGGATCCGGCATATCGCTATCCGGCGGCCGCAGGCCTTCCCAGACCATCACATCCTGGACGCCCAACTCCAGCGCGTGATCGACATCCGCCTTTAAGCCCGCCAGCGTCCGATCGTAATTCACCTGCGAGCCAAATGGCTGAAAATAATCGGCGCCGACCGCGTTATAGCCCCATAGTTCCAAGCCTTGTTCAGCGGCAAAATCGCGGAACTGTTTCAGCAGCGCGGGGCTACGACAGCCAGCCAGATGCGGCGGCCACATTTCCAC
>JAAXID010000128.1 GCA_012270545.1 Anaerolineae bacterium
AACACAACCTTGTCGCGCATCATCAAATTGGTGGAGGAAGCGCAAGAGAGTCAAGCGCCCACCCAACGATTCCTTGATCGCTTTGAGCAGACATACGCCAAGCTCATCATATTCTGCATCCTGCTCTTCATCTTTCTGCCGCCGGCCCTGGGGCTCAGCGACTTCCAGCACAACTTCTATCGTGCAATGGTTCTGATGACGGTGGCTTCCCCTTGCGCCCTGGTCATCAGTGTTCCGTCGGCCTTCATATCGGCAATTGCGGCGGCGGCGCGCGGCGGCATTTTATTCAAAGGCGGCGGGGGGCTAGAGCAACTAGCCGGGATCAAGGCGGTCGCATTCGACAAAACGGGGACGCTCACCCTTGGGCAGCCTCGGGTCACCGACGTGGTCGCCAGAGCGCCGTTTTCGCAAGCCGACGTGGTCAGAACGGCTGCCTCGGTTGAAGCGCGGTCGGAGCATCCGCTGGCGCGGGCGATTGTTGAGCGCGCGCGGCGAGAGTCTCTTGATTTCGAGAGACCTGAAGATTTCGAAGCGATTCCCGGGCAGGGAGTCCACGCCAGGCTCAGCGGGCGCCGCATTCGCGTCGGACGCGCCTCCGGGCTTCAGGTTCATTCCCCAGCGCCGGAGCTCCTGGAGTCGCGGCAGGCAGCGCTCGAAGAGCAAGGAAAGACAGTCGTGGCGGTGCTGCGCGATGAAGAGTGGCTGGGATTGATTGCGATCGCGGACGAGTGCCGGACCGAGGCGCCCGAGTTGGTAGATCAACTAAAGCGCCAAGGCATCGCCGTGGCCATGCTAACCGGCGACAACGAGCGCGTCGCCCGGTCAATTGCGGAACAGATTGGTATCAGTCAGGTATATGCTGAACTCCTGCCCGAGAAAAAAGCGCGAATCGTGGGCCAGCTGCAGCGGGAATACGGACCCGTCGCGATGGTTGGCGATGGCATCAACGACGCGCCGGCACTGGCGGTTGCTGACATCGGCATCGCTATGGGTGGCGTCGGCACGGATGTCGCACTGGAAACTTCGGACGTTGTGCTGATGGGTGACAAGCTTGAGCGTTTGGTCGACGCCTTGAGGCTAAGCCGGCGGGCACGGCGCGTCGTGTGGCAGAATATCGCCTTTTCGCTGGCGGTGATCGCCCTGCTGACAATTGCTGTATTCGCGGTGGAATTGCCTTTGCCTCTCGGCGTTTTGGGGCACGAAGGCAGTACCGTAATCGTCGTCCTCAATGGGCTTATCAGCTTGCTCATATTGCCCGAACTGCGTCGCATTCGCTCCAGCGGCGCGTCTAAGGCCGAAACTGCGTCTGTTCCCACTGTGAAAAAAGCTTCTGCAATTTGAGCCGTTGGTACTTCCCGGTTGATGTTACCGGAATCTCCGAACCGAAGACGACCGCCTTTGGTGATTTCTCAAAGGGCATGACATCGCGGCAGCGCGCCAGAATCGTCTCTGCCTCGACCGTCGCGCCATCATCCAATACCACATAGGCGCCGACTTCCTCGCCGTAATAATCGTTTTGGAAGCCAATCACCAAGCCGACTTTAACGCCGTCGATGCCGAGCAGGACTTCCTCAATATCGAAGGGGCTGAACTTTACACCACCGCGGTTGATCAATTCCTTGATGCGTCCTGTGATGAAAAAGAATTGCCGGCCCGCCTCATCGCGCTGGAAGTAACCTTCATCACCGCTGCGGAACCATTGAAACTTGAAGGTCTCGGCATTGGCGTCAGGCCGCTTGAAATAGCCTTGCATCACATTGTGACCGCGGATGCAGATCTCGCCCCGCTCGCCTTCGCCCAATTGCTTGCCACTGCCGTCGGCGGCGAAAATCGCCATCTCGTTCGGTTCGATCGGGCAGCCAATGCTCGGATACCCATGATCCAGAAGCCAGCGCTGATTCGCCTCCCAGGAGAGGCTGATTGGCAAGAAGCAGGAAAAACAGGTCGATTCACTCAAACCGTAGCCGTGCAGCAGCGTGAAGCCAAAGATCTCGCTGAATTCACCCGCCAGCTTGACCGACAAGGTGCCGGCGCCGCAAATAAAATGGCGGAACTGCGTCAGATCGCGGCGGCTGATGGCGCCACCGAAAATCGTATTGCCGGCCGCGAGTTCAGCCTGGCTATACTCGATGAGAAATTGCAGCAGAGTAGGCACGACGCTAACGACGTTGACGCCTTCGCGAACGATCCGTCCCCAAAAATGCGACACGCTAAAACGGCGGTTGAGCACGGTCGAGCCCCCCACGTACAGCGGTGTGATGATTGTCACCACGATGCCATTTACATGATGGATCGGCAGGACGCACATCATACGCTGGTTGCCGGTAATCGCCTGCCATTGGCTGATCCCCTGCGCGTCCACCAGCAAATTGTACTGTGACAAGATAACGCCCTTTGGCGTACCGGTCGTGCCGCTGGTATAGACCAGCAGCGCCTCGTCAGCGAGTGTCGCCGTCGCGGCAGTGCCATCGCCCAAGGGCATATCGGCTGCCTTGGCGCCGGAGTCGTCGCCGAGGAAAGTGGTCGGGCGATTCGCCAGCGCTTCGTGGAAGTTGATGTAGCGGTGGCCTGGCGTCCCGCCTACTTCGACGATCGCCTCGATGTTGGGAGCGCCTTCGTCATCGTCACCCCCTTCGATGATCGACTCCGCCCGTTCAAGGTATTCCGTCCGCGCGAAGCACAGTTTCGCCTCGCTGTCGCGGAGGATAAAGGCGATTCGGCGATCATCTTCCGCGACATTTTGTGGCGCTACCGCAGCGCCAATCACCCAGCAAGCGAAATAAATCAAGACCGTGTCGATGTGGTTGTCAGCGATCGTGGCGACGCGATCGCCGCGTCGGACGCCAAGGTCCTCGTACATGAAGTTGGCTGCCTGATGCACGCGGGCATTAAATTCGGCGTAGCTGAGTGCCTGCCGCTCGCCAGTGGCATCATAGAAGATGAGAAAGGTCTTGCCGCCCGATGCCTTGCTGTGCAGTGACAGCAGATCGCGGATGTTTCGAAAAGGCACTTTGCGCATTTCTTGCGGCAGGCCATCCTTGATATGCGCCTGATAGAGGTTGGCTTCCGTGAGAGAATCCATGTCTTGCATCATCCCGCTTGCCTCAGCCATAACCCGAATTTCCGCCAAGCCAGTATAGCAAGCGCGAGGCGGATTTGGAAAAGCAAATCGGCCGCAATCTGTCAGCCGCCCCTCCGCAAACTGGTGTACGATGGCACAGGAGCCATACCTGATATCGCCAATAACGCTCTGGTACACTTGTGTTACGAGAATTCAGGCCAACTCGCGTGTACAAACTCGCGAAGGCTGGCGCGACAACCCGGCGGAAGTGAGAACAAATACGCTATGAGTGAACTGTGTGTGATCGGAAGCGGCTATGTGGGATTGGTGACCGGCGCCTGCTTCGCCGATTTGGGCAATAACGTCACCCTCGTCGACATTGACGAGCGCAAAATACAGCTGTTGCAGAATGGCAAAATGCCCATTTATGAACCGGGACTGGCGGAAATGGTGCAGCGCAATACGGCGGCGGGCCGGATGCAATTCACCACCTGCTATGGCGAGGGACTTAAAGGGGCGGAATTCGCCTTCATCTGCGTCGGTACGCCATCGGGCGTCGACGGCGAGGCCGACCTTCAGTATGTGCGCAGCGCGGCGCAGACAATCGCCAAGACAATGGACCATCCCGTGATCATCATCAATAAATCGACCGTTCCCGTTGGCACCGGCGACTGGACTAGGGAAATCATCGAGCGCAATCAGCCGCAGCCGATCGAGTTCGCCGTCGTCTCCTGCCCGGAGTTCTTGCGTGAGGGATCGGCCATTGCCGATTTCATGCAGCCCGACCGCACCGTCCTGGGCTCCACCGATCCAGCCGCAGCCGAAACCG
>JAAXID010000134.1 GCA_012270545.1 Anaerolineae bacterium
GTATAACGGGAGAGCCCCCGCAGGGCAAAATACCTGGGAGCGGGGAGTGTCTAATGGCTGGACTCTGCTTTTCCAACCCCATCCCCGGCCCTTCTCGCCATCTCTATGGCGAGCATCCCAAGCATTGGAGAAGGGAGTTCTCTAGCGGGTTTGCGCTAGTGCCATCTTTACTTCACCTCCTCGAAATTAGACACTCCCATGTTAAAAGGATGGAGAAAACATCCTTTTACATTGTGAGGATCTATGATACACTGCTTCTTCGCGCTCAATTTCTCTTGGCAATATTCGGGACAATTGCAGCGCTGGAAATATCGTTAATAGCTCGCAGCTCGCGCATCTGCAGATGGATGTCTCTGTAGTTTGCGCGCATATTGCAGAAACAGCAGTCAGCAGATCGAACTGAAACTGAGGAATAGCGCATGAAAGTATCAGCAAGTGTCAAGCGCCGTTGCCCAAAGTGCCGGGTCATCAAGCGCAAACGTCGGGTGATGATCATCTGTGAGAACCCGAAACACAAACAGAGGCAAGGCTAGCTTCCCCGGATTTGTCAAGGAGTATTGTGATGGCTCGTATTGAAGGTGTTGACCTGCCGCGGGACAAGCGTGTTGTCATCGGCTTGACCTACATTTACGGCATCGGCAAGTCCACAAGTCAACGGCTGCTGGATGGCGCTGGCATCGACCACAGCACGCGCGTACGCGATCTAAGCGAGAGCGAACTGCAGCGTATTCGCGAGCTGGTTAGCGGCCTGACCATTGAAGGCGACTTGCGCCGTCAAACGCAGCTCAACATCAAGCGGCTGATGGAAATCAATTCTTATCGCGGATTGCGTCATCGGCGGCGCCTGCCGGTGCGCGGGCAGCGTACTCGGACCAATGGGCGTACGCGCCGCGGCAAGAAGCAGACGGTTGCCGGGCGTGGCCGCCGTCGTGGCGCCACCAAGAAGTAGGCGCGGGCATTCTAACTGGAGATTTACGAACGGGTGTATCGGCTTTGGCTTTAGCTTTGTAGAGCGGTCAGCAGCGGCTAATGGCGCGGTCGCTGGCAGCAGCGGGAAAATCTAGTCCTCTGGAGCGAATGAATGGCAAGAGCAAGGAGCGGCAGTCGCGGAACTGCCAGACGAGTATTCAAGAATATTCCCTATGGTCAGGCGCATATTCATGCCACCTTCAACAACACCATCGTGTCCATGACGGATCAGTCGGGCAACGTCATCACTTGGGCGAGCGCCGGCACGTCCGGCTTCACCGGCAGCCGCAAGAACACGCCCTATGCCGCGCGCATGGCGGCCGAAACCGCGGCGGCCAACTCTCAGCAGCACGGCATGAAAGAAGTCGATATTTTCGTGAAGGGTCCCGGACCCGGCCGTGAAGCGGCGATTCGTTCTATACAGCAGAGCGGGTTGAAGGTACGTTCAATATCGGACGTGACCCCTGTGCCGCATAATGGCGTTCGCCCGCCCAAGCGCCGGCGCGTTTAGTCGAAAAGGAAGCCTGGTTATATGGTTTACCCAACAGAGTCCGCATCGGCCGCGGCAAGCGCCGTTGATGCCAACCTGGTAACGGCCAACATGGTTCTGCCGCATCAGGTGGAGAGCCAGAATATCACCAAGGATTATGGCCGTTTTATCATCAGTCCGCTGGAGAGCGGCTACGGTTTGACCTTGGGCAACGCTTTGCGGCGTGTATTACTCTCGTCCCTGCCCGGCGCGGCGGTCACGAGCATTCGCGTCTCCGATGTCCATCACGAATTCTCCGAAATCCCGCATGTGCGCGAAGATATGACGCAGCTGATCTTGCAGATCAAGCAGTTGCGGCTGGTCTTGCATGGGGTGGAAAGTTCACGGCTGCGCCTGGAACATCGCGGCGCGGAAGGCACCGTGACCGCAGCCGATATCTGGTTGCCGGCCGAGGCGCAAATCGAGAATCCGAGCCTTTATCTCTTCACTGTCGACGATCATAACGTCAACATTGAAATGGAATTCGAAGTGCATATGGGGCGTGGTTTCAGCCCGGCGGAGGAGCGCGGACGGCTTCCAATCGGTGAATTGCCTGTGGACGCCATCTTCAGTCCCATAAAACGGGTGAACTTCGAAGTTGAGCGCGCCCGCGTCGGACAAAGGACCAACTACGACCGACTGGTGCTCGAGCTGTGGACGGACGGGACGATCCGCCCGGAGGAAGCCTTGGCGCAATCCGCCCAGATTCTGATGCATCACCTTAAGGTGATCGCCGGCGTCGATGATGACTGGTTCCAAAACATTGAGCTGCCGCCACAGATCGAAGACGAGCCGACTTATCCGCCGCTCTACGACAAGCCAATTGAAGAGCTGGACCTGAGCGTTCGCGTGTTCAACTCGCTGAAGCGCACCGGCATCACCTCGGTGGGCGATGTGCTGGATATGTTGAATCGCGGTCCCGATGCCATGTTGGCTATCCGCAACTTCGGCGAAAAATCGCTGGACGAGCTGGAACAGAAGCTGCAGGAAAAGAATTACTGGCCGCATGAGAAGACTGAACAGTAAGTAAGCGAGGCGCAAGTATGCGACATCGTCATCACGGAAAGAAACTGAATCGCAGCGGCAGCCATCGCAAGGCTTTGCGCATGAATCTGGCGAGTCAACTGTTCGTCCATGGACGCATCAGAACGACCTTTCACAAAGCCAAATTCGTACAAGGGCATGCCGAGAGACTGATCACGATCGCCAAACGCGGGCTGGCCAAGGCGGAAGAGAAGGGCGATGATCTGATCGCGGTGCACGCGCGCCGTCAAGTTGCGCGCCGCTTGAACAATGATCGCGATCTTGTCGGGGTGGTGTTTGATGAATTGGCGCCGCTTTATGAGGATCGACCCGGCGGCTATACGCGAATTTTGAAATTGGGACCGCGAAAGGGCGATAACGCCGAGATGGCGCTGATTGAGCTGGTGGATTACGCGGTGGAGGATTAGCCCGCGCGCTACTATGACGCGATACGCTGCGATCCTGGCCTACGATGGAACGGCCTATCAGGGCTTTCAGCGTCAGCCGGAACCGACACCGACGATCCAGGCGGCGGTAGAAAAGGCAATATGCCAGGTGACCGCGCAGCCAGCAGGCATCGTCGCAGCCGGGCGAACGGATGCGGGCGTACATGCAACGGGGCAGGTGATCGCCTTTGATGTCGAATGGAAGCATGACGACGATGAATTGTTGCGAGCGATCAATTCGCAGCTTCCGCTGGATATCGCTCTACGGGAGCTTTGGCGGCAAAATGACTTTCATCCGCGCTATGATGCGCTCTGGCGGCAGTATGCCTACCGCATCGCGACGCCCTCCGCGCGCCATCCGCTGCTGAATCGGCATGTATGGCAGCTCATCGGCGAATCGCTTGATTTGGGGCGGATGAATAGGGCAGCGGCGATCTGCCTGGGCGCGCAGGACTTTGCCGCCTTCGGCAGACCAACGCAAGCGGGCAGTACGAATACTGTGCGCCAAGTTTATCTGTCTGGCTGGGAGTTAGAATCGGGCGCATGGGGCAGGACATATTGCTACCGAATTCGCGGAACCGCGTTTTTGTACCATATGGTGCGCCGACTGGTCGGCATGATGGCGCAGGTAGGCAGGCGCAGGATAAGTCCGAGCCAATTCGAGGCGATCTTGCGAAGTCGTGACATCGGTAGGGCGAAAGCGCTGGCGCCGGCGAATGGGTTAATCCTGGAGGCTGTCGGTTACCGGCCGTGTCAAAACAGGGAATCAGCAACGCGCGCGGCTGCGCCATTCACGTTAGCGGCTGCGCTGGAGGGAAAGACATGAGACAGATCGTGCAGAAGACTTATGCGACGACGCCTGACGTCATTGAACGGCGCTGGTGGGTGGTGGATGCGAAAGGCATGACTTTGGGCCGCGTCGCTTCAAAGGTGGCGCCACTATTGCGGGGCACGCACAAAGCGTACTTCACGCCACATCTCGACACCGGCGACTACGTGATCATCGTCAATGCGGATAAGATCCATGTCACGGGCAAGCGCATGGACCAGAAGATCTATTATCGTCACAGCGGCTATCCCGGTGGCTTAAAGTCGCTGACCCTGCGCGAACTGATGGACAAGTTCCCGACTCGCGCGCTGAGGCTGGCGATCAAGGGCATGCTGCCCAAGGGTCCGCTGGGCCGCCGCATGTTCAAGAAGCTCAAAATATACGCCGGGGCCGACCATCCGCATCAGGCGCAGCAGCCGCAGATTCTAGAATTGTAGGCTGGGGGAGAATCAAAATCGTCCCGTGCGAATAGTATGGATGAGCCGTTCGCCAATTGCACAGTTTGAGGAGAAATTGAATGTCAGCACAGTATTATGAAGGCATCGGCCGCCGCAAGTCCGCTTCAGCGCGCGTTCGCTTGTTTCCCGGCGGCACCGGCCGATTCATCATAAATGGCAAAGAGGGCATGGCGTTCTTGCCGCGCCTGGGCGATACGGAGATTTGCCTGGCGCCTTTAACCCATATCGGGCAGGAACGTCACTACGATATCTCGGTCCACGTCAACGGCGGCGGCATAACGGGACAGCGCGATGCGATCTTGCTGGGCATCGCCCGCGCCCTAGAGAAGATCGACCCTGATTTGCGCGGGACGCTAAAGCGCGAGGGTTTCCTTTCACGTGACGCGCGCGTCAAGGAACGTAAGAAGCCGGGTCTAAAGCGCGCCCGCAAAGCGCCGACTTACACCAAGCGTTAGCCTCCATATTTGAAAGCGCGCTGTTCAGCCAGCACTCGCCGAGGGTCGCTGGCTGATTTTCTTAGGGCGACATTCATTTGCGATCAAATTGCAGCGCCTGAATAAGCCGATGATCACGATATTGGGATTAGGACCAGGCTCTATTGACGATCTGTCCCGGCGCGCCTGGGACAAGATAGGCAACACGCCGACGCTGTATCTGCGCACAGCACGACACCCCTGCGTGGCCGATCTGCCAGCGACTTGCAAAATAGTCAGTTTCGATGATGTCTACCAGCAGCACAAGCAATTCGATGATGTTTATGACAAGATCGCGGCGCGGATACTCCGGCTGGCGCGCGATTCGGGCGAGGTCGTTTACGCCGTGCCCGGTGACCCGCTGGTGGGCGAGGCCACGGTTACCCGTATCCTGGAGGGCGCGCAGAAGGAATCGATCGAAGTCGAGATCATCCATGGCATCAGTTTCATTGAGCCTTGTCTGTCGCTGCTGGACCTTGACGCGCTTGACGGCCTGCAGGTGCTGGATGCGCTTGCTGTGGCCGAGCAGTACCATCCGCCCGTCAATCCGGCGCTGCCGGCGCTTTTGGCGCAGGTTTACAGTCAGACGGTCGCTTCGAATCTCAAGCTGACCTTAATGAACCAGTACGACGATGAGTACCCGGTCAAGTTGATCTACGCGGCCGGCACTGTCGACGCCGCGGTCGAGCATTTGACACTGTATGAAATCGACCGCAGTTCGCACATTGATGTCATGACAGCGCTCTTCATTCCGGCAATGGACGAGTTGTGCAGCTTCGAAGCGCTGCAGAACATTATCGCGCATCTGCGTTCGCCCGCAGGCTGCCCCTGGGACCGCGAACAGTCGCACAAGTCCTTGCGCCCCTTCTTGATTGAAGAAGCCTACGAAGTGCTGGAAGCGCTGGACGCGGACGATCCTCAGGCGCTCTACGAGGAAATGGGCGACTTACTCTTGCAGATCTTGTTGCATACGCAGATCGCGATTGACGCTGGCGAATTCAAGATGTCTGATTTGCTGCGGCATCTCAACGAAAAAATGATTCGCCGTCATCCGCATGTTTTTGGCGATGTCGAAGCGACCGGCGATCTCGGGCAGCTGTCCCGTATCTGGCAGGAGGTCAAGGATGCGGAGAAAACTGAGAACGATGAAGGGTTTGAGTCGCTCTTGGATGGGATTCCCAAGGGCGCGCCCGCTCTGTTCGTGGCGCAGCGATACTCGCAGCGGGCAGCCAAAGCCGGTTTTGATTGGCATGATGTGAGCGGCGTCGAAGCCAAATTCAAGGAAGAGCTGGCCGAGGTTTTTGCCGCGTATACGAATGAAGCGCGCGCCAAAGAAATAGGCGATCTGATCTTCGTGCTAGTGAATTGGCTGCGCTGGCTCGGCATTGACGATCCGGAAAGCCTCTTGCGCGAAACCAATGCGAAATTCTACCGCCGATTCCGACATGTTGAGCTACAGGCGGCGAAAGACGGCAAGCCGATCTCGGACTTCAGCTTGGATAAACTCGAAACCTGGTGGCAGGAAGCCAAGCGGTTGACTGACTAATGCCAGCGGAGGGCCACGTTCTGGAAGGCTTGCTTTCAATTCAGGCGGCGCTCGAAGCGGGCTTTCGCGATGTCAACCAGATTCTGATCGATAAGGATAGGCGATCCGACCGACGACTGAAGGGGCTCCGTCGGTTAGCTGAAGCGGCCGGCGTCGCCGTCTCGTTTGTATCGCGCTCGACGATTGAGGAGAGCGCATCCGGCAGTTCACATGGCGGCCTCATCGCGCGAGTGGGCGAACGGCGTTATTGCGAGTTGGAAGACCTGCTGCCGAATGCTGGCGCCGCGTTCATTGTCATGCTGGATGGCATCGAAGATCCTTATAACTTTGCGGGAGCGATTAGGGCGCTCTACGCAGCGGGCGTGGATGGCGCCGTTCTACGCCCGCGCAACTGGAGCAGCGCCACCGCCCTGGTTGCCAGAGCCAGCGCCGGCACAATTGAGCGGCTGCCCTTGGCGATCGCGGAAACTGCTGCTGACGCCGCCGCATTCTATCGCAGTCATGGGCTGATCGTTGCCGGCACGGCTCAAACAGAATCCGCACGCTCACTGTATGAGGTGGATCTAAGGGCGCCGCTGTTTCTACTAATCGGCGGGGAATGGCGCGGTGTCACGCGTTCATTTCTGCGCTCCGCCGATTTGCATCTGAAGATTCCCTACGGTCGCGGTTTTGGGCATTCACTGGGCGCCGTTGGCGCAGCATCGGTCATCGCCTTTGAAGTTATGCGTCAACGCGGCATGGCGCTCGGCTGAGGCAAGAAGTTGGGGATTGCCTGTCGCGAAATAGCAAGCTCTGTTACTATGCCCTACAGATCTCAAGGACAGCAGACATTGAACAGGAGCTGACATGAAGGCGCTTATTCTCGCCGCCGGGCAGGGTACCCGTCTGCGTCCGGTAACGCTGACCATGCCGAAATCACTGGTGCCGGTCGCGAACCGCTGGCTGATCAATTACGCGCTGGATGCGCTGAAAAAGGCCGGGCTGACCGATATAGGCATTGTCGTCAACAGCATGGATTCCCCCATCGTCGCCAATCTGCGCGATGGCGATCTGCTAGGCGTCAACATCGAATACATTGTACAGGACGAGCAACTCGGTCTCGCGCATGCGACCGCGCTCTGCCATGAATTCGTCGGCGACGATCCCTTCACCGTTTTTCTGGGCGACAACATCTTCCAGGACAAGATGACCGGCTTGCTTACTTCCTTCGCTGATTCGCAGAATGAAGCCGCTGTCGTCCTCGGCAAGGTGCCCGACCCCACGCGTTTTGGCATCGCCGAAATCGACAACGGCAACATCGTCCGCGTGGTCGAAAAACCACAGGCCCCGCCGTCCAACCTGGCGATCGCCGGCGTCTATCTCTTTCGTTCTTCGATCTTCGACGCGATCAAACGCATCAAACCTTCGGGTCGCAATGAACTGGAGATCACCGATGCCATCCAGGTGCTTATCAACGATGGTCATCATGTCGCGTCTTACGAACTCAATGGCTGGTGGATTGACGCCGGCAAACCCAACGCGATCATCATGGCGAACCAGTTGGTGCTGGAGGAACTGCCTTATACGCCGGCGCCAGAAAACAGCGACCAGATCGACGGCGACAGCGAGGTGTCTCATCGCGTCCTCATCGGGCGCGACAGCAAGATCATAGACAGCGTCATACGCGGGCCAGTCATCATCGGCAAAGACACCATCATCCGCAACAGCTACGTCGGTCCCTATACATCACTCGGCGACAACGTGGTCGTCGAAGGCAGTGAAATCGAAGCCAGCATCGTCATGAAGAATTGCGAGATCCGCAACATCCTCGGGCGGATCGACCGCAGCCTGCTGGCCGACAACGCGCGCGTCACATCGGCCACGCACATGCCGGACGCGCATCGCTTCGTCCTGGCGGAAAACAGCTATGTGCAGTTCTAGGCGATTATTTCAGCGGGCGTGGCGGCAGTAGCCCCTGGCGGCGCAGATAGGCATCATCAGGTCCATGCCAGGCGACAAGCGCGAAATCGACTTTGCCACGGTCATCAAACTCTACACCTTCCATCTCCAAGAGGCGCCGCTGTTCTTCCGCCTGTGGGCTGCCGGCTGGGAAACTGATCGAACCTTGACTGTTGATCACGCGCTGCCAGGGGATGGACTTGCCGCGCGGCGTCTTGCGCATGGCCGTGCCCACCCAGCGCGGCGCAAGATTTCGCATGCGCTCCGGCTCCATGTCAGCGCGCGGCGGGATCATCGAGGCGATTTGACCGTAGCTGCTGACTTTGCCGGGAGGAATTTGCAGCACGATATCCCAAACCGTTTCGAAGAATGTCTGGGCGTCGGGTGGATTAAACATCACCACGCGCGTATCCCTAAAGGGCGGACAAATTACTAACTCAATAAAATAGGGTTTCTTATGTTCTTTTTTCTCTTGTGCGTCTGGGATGGGGCTATGTATCTGTCACCCGAAACACAACAAGTGCGGTACGCTTGTGCAAGGAGCAGGAGCTGCTGAGTACTCACGCCGACGAATGCTGTCTTATCCCTCAGAAGAGGCGATGCTATCTATCTTGTCTTCGATACACTTTAGCCGTTCTGTATGCGCGGCTTGCGTCGTCTTGATGTTGCTTAATTCTGATTGTATCGTGAAATGTGCTGTCTCAGATGCTTGGCGAACTTCCTTTATCTCGCTTCTCAAGTCACGTCGTATAATCTCCAAGTACCCGAACAGCGATATCAGTACACCAACACCGACAACAGCAACGCCCGTATCCATGATCCCTACCTACTATGTTGACATAACATAAAGCTATGACAACGATATGATACCACATCATTGTATATTTACATAACGATAGCTGCATCTCGGGAGAGTTGAAATGCAGATGGTTGGGCTGACTGTGGCGGCTTGCAATATGCAGGAAATGGTGACTTTCTACAACGCCGTCTTTAATGCGCGGCTGAAGGCGACCGTGCATATCGGCGAGGAGCAGTTTTATGCCGGCACACTCTGTGGCATGAAGCTGACCCTTTGTCCCAATACGATTGCCGGGGTCATCGCTGAACAGAATCGCCAGCAGTTCCGCTTTCAGGTGGCGGACATCGAGGCGGTGATGGCGAAGGGGCTGGCGAATCACGGGGACGAGATCAATCCCATCGAAGCGTACAAAGGGGCGAAAGTCGCTTCGCTGGCCGACCCCGATGGCAATACCATCGAGTTCGTCGAGGTCCTCTCATAAGTCGCCGTCGATGCTGCGAATGAGTTCGGCTGGCGTCGGCGTATAGTTGCCGAAGTACCGAACGACGATGCCGCTGGCATAATTCGCGAGCGTGACTGCCTCGCGCTCGTCCAGCCCCGCGGCAAGCGCCAGGGTGAGTGTGGCGATAGCGGTGTCGCCCGCCCCTACCGTATCAAATACATCGCTGACAATTGGCGCCGGACAATGCGCCGTATCGCCGTTGGCCGCCAGGGTAGCGCCATCAGCTCCGCGGGTAATGATGGTCGCGCGGCGAATGCCCAAGTGGTCATGCAACTGCAGCGCCGCCTCGCTGAAGTCTTCGTCGGTAGCCAAGTCTCGATTGAGGTAGCGCTGCGCATTGTCCGCGTTGCATTTGACGACATCCAGTTGGCTGAAGGCATCAAAGTCGCCTTGTACATCGGCGGCCAGCAGTACAGCACATGCCGCGCAGAGATCGCGGATTCTACCCACGAGCGCGGGCGTCAGCAAGCCGCCATGGTAATGTGACAGCAGTACCGCATTGACATTCGCCAGTTGTCCGCTGGCGAAATCGACCACTAGCATTTCCGTTTCCTCATCGATTGGCCGGCGCGTCAGCGTGTCAATCCGCGTCACCTGCTGCGGGAAGCGCAGCCCCATCTGAGCCAGGATCCGTGTCTTGACCGTCGTCGGACGGTCGGCGCGGCTGATGATGCCGCTGGCGTCGATGCCCTGGTCGGCGAGGATCTGCCTGAGCTGCTCGCCCGGCGCATCCTCGCCAACGATCCCGACCTGAATCGCGCGCGCCCCTAAAGAGACGATATTTGCCGCTGGATTGGCCGCGCCACCGGCAATGTATCGCTTCGACTCAAGCTCAAGAACGGGGACCGGCGCCTCTCGACTCATGCGCATCACCCGTCCGCTGATGTATTCGTCCAGGATCACATCACCGATTACCAGCACCGTTCGGTTGGCCAAGCCGGCTACATAGGACTTCAACGCGCTGCACATTCGGGGAGTCTGATCCTTTCTTGTATGCCTCGCCGTCAGTTTACCTTAACGCATCTGCGATTCAGACAGTTTCTTTGGACAGGTCATTGTGGGCTTTAGCCTGTCGGAGGACCGCGAGCGCAAAACGGGGCAGGCGGAGCATGCGGCGCAGACGCCATGGCTGGCGTAGCAGGCGATAGAGCCACTCCAAACCGCGAGCCCGCATCCATTGTGGCGCGCGCGGCACGACGCCGGCGATAAAATCGAGGGAACCGCCGACGCCCATCGCCATCGCCACCTCCAGGCGCGGCAGATTGCGGGCGATCCACTTGTCTTGTTTGGGCGCGCCGTAGGCCACCAGGAGAATATCCGCGCCGCTGGCGTTGATTCTGGCGACGATCTCATCTTCTTCGTCTTCAGCCGGACTCCCAGCATACACGCCAGCGATGATCAACTCTGGGTGTTGCTCGCGCAGTATCTCAGCTGCGCGCTCGGCAATGCCCACAGCGGCGCCGAGGAGAAATAGCTTCCAGCCCTTCTCCGCCGCGTGACGCGCCATCAACGGCACGCCATCCGAGCCGGTGACGCGTTCCGGCAAGGGCGCTCCCAAATATCGGCTCGCCCAGAGCAAGCCGACGCCATCCGGCACACAGACATCCGCGCGATTAAGAATGTTGAAGAAAATGGGATCGCGCTGCGCGATCATGATGTATTCCGGGTTTACCGTACAAACATGGTACGCTCTGTCGCCCGCTGCTATCCATTTGCCAACCCGCTGCATCCAGCGGTCGTAGGTAATGGCGTCGACCGGCAGGCCCAGTATCTTCACCCGGCGCTCAGTCCTGGGCCTAGTTGGCGCGCCCGCCGGCCTTGGTACTTCAGCTACGGGTGTTGCTCCAGCTTCAAGCGCTTGCCAGGCCGCCTCCAGCACCTGCTCCGGGCGTAGCAACTTCATGCAAGTTCGCGCCGCGCAGCCCTCACGCGCTCCGATTCTGTGGCCTATATAACTGCAGGGGCTGCATTCCACGCCGCTTCTGAGCACCGTCGCAATACCGCCGACTGCCCAGGGACGCCAGGCATCGGGATTGCTCGGACCGAAGATGCTCAAGACCGAAGTTCCGGTGGCGGCGGCGATGTGCATCACCCCGCTGTCGGCGCCGATGAACAAGTCGGCGCCGGCGATGACATCGGCGAGCTGCGGCAATGTGGTTTTACCCACCAGATTGGTTGGCTTTTGGCGCAGCAGGTTTTCGACCAGTTGGCCATCATCATCTCGCTGGCCGACCAAGATAATTTCTGCGTCGACTTGTTTCTGGAGTCCGCGAGCGACCGCGGCAAAACTCTCGGGTGACCAGCGCCGCGCCTTGCTGTAGCCACCGCTGCCCGCATGAATAACAACTGTTGGTTTGCCGGCTGTCGGTAGCATGTTTGAAGGCATAGCCTCGCGCTTGACGAGAGCCGGACGCGCGCAGCTGCTCGCGCCCAACAGCGCCACAAGATTCAGCCAGTATTGCGCCTGATGCAGGGTGCCGAATCCTTCATCATTTACGAAGTCGGTGAGGAAGCCAATATTGTGATTCTTCAAGCCGATGATCCGCCGGGCGCTGCTCACTTTCGCCAGAAGCCAGAATTTGAAGACGCCGGCGCGCAAGGTGAAGTGGTGGAAGAAGACGATTGTGTCATATTGTTGCGCGCGCAACAGCGGGAGCATGCGCAGGTTTCGCCGCGAGAAGAATTCGTGGCTGGCGCTGCTTTCGCCTCGGATGAAAGGAATCTGGCGGTCAACCAGACCATCCGGCACGATGGGCAAAGCCTGCTCCGAGGCCAGCAGATCAATCTGAGCCAGCGGATGCGCCTCACGCAGGGCGGCGATCGCCGGCGTGGTCAATACCAGATCGCCGATATCCGCCAACTGCACCAGAAGAATACGCTCACTCGCCATAAGATTCGCCGCTGTTCGCACCTGGCCATTTTATCAGATTGACGCGCGATCACGGCCAGTGCGCGCTCCCAGCTCGTCGAAGGCCTCCATTACTTTCGCGGCGGCCGCGTCCCAGGTGAAGCGCCTTGCCCGCTGAAAACCTCGTTCGATAAGCGCCTGCCTTAGCGCTGCGTCATCGCTGCAGCGACTCATCGCTCCGGCGATAGCGGAAACGTTCAGAGGATCAACCAGGAGGCCCGCGTCGCCGACCAGTTCGGGCAGGCTGGATGTATCGCTGGCAATGACTGGCGTGCCGCAATGCATCGCTTCCACTGCCGGGAAGCCGAAACCTTCGTACAAGCTGGGAAAGACCAACGCGATTGCCCCGGCGAGCAAGCCGCCTTTGCGCGCCTCGTCAATGTATCCGGTGACGCGGATATTGGATGCGCCGTGGAGCCAGGTCTCATCGAAGAGCCAGCCCTCAGCGCCCGCCAGGACCAGCGCCGTATCGCGATCGTCATGTTCTCGCTGCCACAGATGGAAGGCTTGCACAAGCCGCTCGATGTTCTTGCGCGGCTGAAGCGTGCCTATGAATACAAAGTAACGCGATGGTAACTGATACCTTGCGCGCGCCGCCTCGATGGCCTGGTTGGAAGATGCGAATTTCGCGCCGTCAACAGCTGGATACACGACGCGAATCTTGTCGGCCCGCGTCCCATAAATGCGGCTTAGATCCTTCGCTGTTGTCTCGCTATCAGCCAGCACGAGCGCGGCCCGCCGCTGGCTAAATCCAGTGCTGCGATCAAGATAGACGCGCTGGACCCTCGAATGCGCTGCGGGGAAATGCCTGTATCCCAGATCGTGTACGGTAACAAGACCTGTGCCCGGAAAGAGAAAGGGCAGCGTATGTGCCGGCACAAACGTGATATCGGGCCGCGTGCGCCAAAGCGCCGCCGCAAAGCGCAGATGGGTCCAAAGCCGCGGAAAGGGAATGACGATTTCTTCTACATAAGCTGACTTCGCGAAAAGGTCTGTTCCCGGCGCGTCGCGGAAATAGAGGGCAAAGCGGAATGGCTCCCGGCGAGATTCGTTCAACTTGATTAGCGCCTGAATCAGTCGACGGGCGTATTGTTCGGTACCCGTAGGCTGCGCCCTGTTCGCGCGGCTGGCGTCAATCGCAATTCGGAGCGGCATCACGGGCTTCGCATTGGCATGGCGACCGCGTTTGATGGAAGGACCGGCGCGTCACAGACTGATGATATGTTCGCTGCTGCGGTCGCGGTAGACGTGGCGGGTATCAACGATGACTCGGCTGTTCCGCGAAATCTCGTCCCAGTCAAAGACGCTATGATCGGTGACGATGACCACGCAATTGGCTTCCTGCAGCAGGCGCGCGCTGTATTTTGTGGACTGTAAACAGACATCGCTCTCCAGTTGAAGCAGAGGCACATGCGGATCGTGATAGCCGACATCGGCGCCGCGCTGTCGCAGCAGGCTGATGACATCCAGCGCCGGGCTCTCGCGCACGTCATCGACATTTCGCTTGTAGGCGACGCCCAGAATCAGGACCCGCGAACCGCGCACGGCGCGCTCCTGATTGTTCAGCGCTTCGGTGATTTTGTCGATCACGTAGTAGGGCATCGAGGTATTGATCTCGCTCGCCAACTCGATGAAGCGCGCGTTGTAATTGAGCGTCTTGAGCTTCCAGCTGAGATAATGCGGATCGACAGGAATGCAATGCCCGCCGAGGCCAGGACCGGGATAGAAGGGCATGTAGCCGAAAGGTTTGGTGGCGGCTGCCTGAATCACCTCCCAGACATCGATATCCAGCTTGTCGCACATCAGCGCCATTTCGTTGACGAGACCGATATTGACGGCGCGGAACGTGTTCTCTAGCAATTTGACCATTTCCGCCGCTGTCGGCGACGAGACGGCGATAACCTGATCGACTGCCGCACGATATAGTGCAATGGCGGCCTCGCTGCAATCCGGCGTGATGCCGCCGACCACCTTGGGCGTATTGCGCACGGAAAACGTCGTGTTTCCCGGATCGATTCGTTCGGGCGAGTAGGCGATGAATACATCTTCGCCAACGGCAAGATCATCGCCGATGATTTCCGGCAGGATGATTTCCTCAGTTGTACCGGGATAGGTCGTGCTCTCCAGGACGATCAGCATACCCGGACGTCGAATCTCGGCGATCGACTCAGCCGCCCGGATAATGTATGACATATCGGGGTCGCGCGTTTTCCGCAGTGGCGTCGGTACGCAAATGCTGATGGCATCGGCTTCCCGCAAGTCGTCATAACAGGCTGTGGCGCTTAGCTTTTCCGAGTCGATGAGACTGCGTACGCGCCCGCCGGGGACATCGTCAATATAACTTTGACCAGCGTTGATCTGCTGGACTTTTTCCGCGTCGACATCCATGCCGATGACGCGGAAGCCCGCTTCAGCGAACTCAACCGCGAGCGGCAGCCCGACGTAGCCTAAACCGACCACAGCGACCCGCGCGTCGCGGGCGGCGATTTTGCGCAGCAGACTCTGCTTGTAGCCCATGGCTGTCCTGTTTCCCGTGCATATTTCAGGGCGATTATAGTACGCTCTTTATACACGCTACAGGCTGAAATCAGCGAATGCCGCTGCGGGCAAAGCTCTCGACGAATTGCCGCTGGAATAGCAGAAAAAGTATGACGAGCGGCGCGATGACGATCAGCGTGCCCGCCATCAGCTGCCCGTAGAAAGCGCCCTGATCGGTCGTCTTTATGAGTTTGTTCAGCCCGACTGTTAGTGGACGGATTTCCTGCGAACGTGTGATAATGAAGGGCCAGAGAAATTCATTCCAATGCGAACTGACAGAGACCAGAGCGAATGCCAGATAAGCCGGGATCGCGTTTCTCACGTAGACGTGTCGAATGACCTGGAGGAGATTCGCGCCGTCAATGCGCGCCGCTTCTTCCAACTCGACGGGGACCTCGCGAAAGGTCTGACGAAGCAGCAGCACGCCAAAGGCCGAGCCCCAATAGGGAATCATCAACGCGATTCGCGTGTCAAACAGGCCAAGGATATTAATCATGCGGAAGTTCTGTACCAGCAAGACGCCGGACGGGATCATCAGCTGCAAGAGAATAATCATCAGCAGCAGATTGCGCCCGAAGAACCGCATTCGCGCGAAGGCATAGGCGGCGCCGGTCACCGTGACCAATTGGACGAGCAATGTGCCGCCGACGAACATGATGCTGTTGGCGTAGTGCAATCCCCAGGGCGCGATCACCAGCGCTCGCTCGTAGTTCTCAACGGTCAATTCGCTGCCGAAAAAGATATTGCCTTTGGTGACCGGTTCGGTCTCGGGCCGCAGGCTGACGAGCAGCGTGAAGATTAGCGGGATGAGGAAGACAATCGCGATGAGCACTTTCGTCAGCGCTGCGATTCGCCGCAGGATGCCGCCAGATTGATTCATCAGTTGTTCTCGTCCCGCTCAAAGAACAGAAAATTGCTGATGGTAAAGGTCAGCACGACGCCGATCAGCACGATGGTCATGGCATTGACGTAACCCCAGTTGCGCCGTTCCGAGATGTTCTGGAAGATCAAGTAAAGCAGCAGATTCGCCGAATCGTTCGGTCCGCCTTCGCCGAGCGCCTGCAATTGCTCAACCGTCTGGAAGGCGAAAATGAACGAGATGACGATGACGAATAAGAGTGTACGGCGCAGCAGGGGCAGTGTCAGCGCGGCGAATTGCTGCAGGTCGCTGGCGCCGTCCAGCGACGCCGATTCATATATGTCGCGCGGGATATTCTGCAAACCGGCGAGAAAAAAGATCATAAAGTAGCCGGCCTGCTTCCAGATGTTGACGATGATCACCGATAGCAGCACCAGGTTGCGGTCGCCCAGCCAGTTCAAACCAGGATGCCCCAGGGATTTCAAGACTGCGTTTGCCAAACCGATGCTATCGGAAAAGATGAAGGACCAAATGCTGGCCGCCCCGATCAGCGGAAGCAGCGAGGGATAGAAGACGGCGAATCGCCACAAGCCCAGCAGTGGCTGACTGTGATTGAGCAGCAGCGCCAGCAGCAAGCCCAGCGGCACGCCGATCGCCACAGTCGCCAGCGCAAAGACGATCGTATTGCGGAAGGTGCGCAGGAAACGCGCCCCCATGTAATGCTCCTCATCAAAGAGGTCGTCGAAGTTCTGCAGGCCGACGTACTCGGATGGTTTGCCGGCCGCGTTGAGGCCACGAGCGGGTTTGTGCAGGCTGTCGGTCACTGTCTTGACCGCCGGCACGACATTGAACATCAACACCAGAATCAGGGTTGGCGCGATGAGCAGATAGGGCTGCAGAAGCGAAACCAGCGGTTTCCGCGGTAAGCTAGCGCGCATGGAATAGCCAGTTACAGGAACGGGGCGGAAGAGAAGAGGGCGCGCCGCGCGGCACGCCCTCGAATTGCCTTACTTGTATTCGGCGAGAATGCCGTCGATTTGCCCTTGCGCTGCGTCCATCGCCGCCTGAGCGTCCTCCGATTCGCCGGTTAGGATGCTCTCCAGCGTCTTGTTGATGATGCCCTGGATGGTGATGGTGGCGTAACTCGAGAATTCCTTGTCGGCAAATTGCAATTGATCCCGCGCGACGCCGTACTGCGGATATGCCAGCGCGCGCGATGCCAGCGGTTCGGTCTCCCAGGCCGCGGCGTTCGAGGCGATGTAGCCGGTTGTCGCGCCCCAATCCGCCTGAATCTCGGGCGAGGACAAGAATAGAACCCACTTCCAGATGGCCTCCAGTTCTGCTTCCGACTTGCTGCCGTCATCAAAGATGTAGAGGTTGCCGCCGCCGGTCGGCGAGCCGTAGCCAGTGCTATCTTCGCCCGCCGGTCCGCTGGGCAGATACCAGACGCCGACTTCGAAATCCGCGCCATCGAGTATGCGGCTCAGGTTGCCGGTTGTGTGGTAGATCATAGCCGCTTGACCGGCCAGGAAAGCGACAGGCGTATCACCCCAGGCAGCGCCGCCCGCCGGTCCCACGCCCAGGTCCGTGCCCAATGAGCGGACAAACTCGACCGCGGCCACTGCTTCCGGACTGTTGAAATAGACCTCGGTCGGGTCGTCACTGACGATATTGCGTCCATAGGCTATGGCGAAGCTCTGGTACATCCAGATGGGGAAGCCACCGGCAACGGGCACCAGCAAGCCAGCGCGATCGTTGGTGGTTAGCGCCTGGGCAATCTCGACGAGCTCGGCGTTATTGATCGGCGGCGAATCATAGCCAGCTTCTGCCAGCAGATCGGCATTGTAATAGAGAATCGGCGTGCTGCGCTGAAAGGGAATCGACCAGACATTGCCCTCTTCGTCGACGCCGTTCGCCATCAATGCCGGGAAGAAGTCATTGATATAGGCGTCGCCGTCCGCCATCGCATCGATGAAACCCTGCGCCGGGATGATATAGCCTTCCTCAGCGAAACTATACAGATCGATGGATAGCATCACGGCCACATCGGGCCCAGCGCCGCCGCCCTGCAGTTCGGTCAGGATCGTGTTGCGCGTATCGGTGTAGCTGCCAGTGAAAACAGGATTGACTGTGATGCCCGGGTTCCGCTCCTGGAAGGTATCGGCGTAGCGCTGGAAGATGCCTTCGGCGTCATTCGCAGTTGCCGACGGAAAATAGAAATCGATGACGGTGTCATCTTGCGCCAGGACTGCGCTGGGCACAAACAGCGCAAGCAGGGCGAACAGAACCAGCGTCTTGTACAAACGGCTCATTTTGTTTCTCCTCGGTTTTATCGATTGACTATCCGGCGCGACTTAAATTAGCCACGCAGCATCACACCGGCGTGGAGTTAAGCCTGCTTTATGGCAAGCATAACGTTCGCCAACACAATCTGCAAGTATGGTGAAGCTTCAGCGTCAGATGCCGATATCACGCCGTTCGTATCGAAAGAGCGACGCCACCAGCAATAACCCCGACAAAATGATGAATCCGGCGATATGCGGCCAGATGAAACCCTGCGCAAGGATGTCACCGGCGTTGTAATAGGTCAGGAAGGAAACGGCGCCAATTGGCTCTGCAACGGTGCCTTCGGCGGCTGTGCCGATCGTCTGCAGCATGTAGCTGACGATGACGAAGGCGGTGACGATGCCGAGCGCGACCGTCCGGCGGCGCGCCAGCACGGCGATCAACATCGTTACCGCCATGATGAAGATCAACAGGGGGATGAGGTAGAAGGTGACTTCCGCCAAGCGCAGGACGTCCAATTCGACGCCGCCGAGAATCACGCCAAGATGCAATCCCAGGTAAATCAGAATGACAACGCCAATACAACTCAAACCGTAAGCCAGGAACTTTTCTACGATGACGCGCGCTCTCTCCACCGGCAGGCTAAGCAGGACATCCATCGTGCCCTTGTCTTCTTCGTTGGCCGTGATGCGCATGCCCATGACGACCGGGTAGACAGCGAAGATCAGCGCTGACTTGCCAAAGAAGCCAATGGCGACGAAGCCCTCATTTGTCGCGAATACCTCCAGATCTTTGCCAACGCCTATCATGGCCAGGATCACCGGCGGGAAACTCTCCAGCAGTTTCCTCATATCCTGCATATCGAAAAGCGGCACCATGATGACGACCAGGATCGCCATAGCCGCCAAGCCAACACCCCAATAGACCATTTGCTTCCAGGTCGTCTTCAAAGTTTCGAGGAATACGGAACCAATCATCAGGCAGCCTCCTAAACGCCAATATCGCGGCTGACAAACATTTTCAGGGAGGTGGCGAAGCCGATCAAAATGGCGACAAGTAGGATGAGAGAATCGGCCGGGTCGTATGTGCCAATCACAAAGGCTTCACCGTGTATATAACTAAAGTAGGACAGGCTCTCCATAAAATCGGCGATTGCGCCGCTGGCTGACGCGCCGATGACATTGAATACGTAGCTGACCACGACGAAGGCGGCCGAAGCGCCTATGGCCACGGCGCGCCTGCGCAGCACGGTCGCAAGCAAACATGTCACAGTCATCACAAGCAGGGTAGCGGGATACAAGTTCAGTATGCTTTTCAAAATCACGTCCCGAGGCGCATCGATATTCATGCCGATGAGACCGGCGACCGTGATCAGCGCGCAAAGCAGGACTATGCCCAAGCCAATCAGCGCGAAGCCGATCCAACGTTCGAGCATATAGGCTGCGCGCGAAATCGGCAGCGATAGGATCACGTCCATCAATCCCGACTGCTCGTCGTTGGCGGTGATGTTCAAAGCGGCCATGACCGCGAATACGGATAAGAATATCGCCGCTTCTGATACGAAGATCGAGACGATCCAGCCTTCCGATGTCGTGAACAGCGCAATATCGCTGGCGCCGAATGCCTGCAGCATGGCGGGCGGCATGGACTTGAACAAGTCCGCGTAACCCGCAATTATATCCGGGCTCATCGCGATGAAATCGATGTAGAGCCCAAGCACACCTAGCCCCAATCCCCAGTACAAGATTTGCTTCCAGGATGTACGCAGCGTGTTTCCAACTACGATGCCAGTCATCATCAGTTCTCCTTCTCGCCGCTGTAAAAGGCCAGGAAGATCTCCTCGAGCGATGGCTCTTCGACATGCAGCATTTCGACGTAGCCACGGCTGATCGCGCGCAGCAGAGGGTCAAAGTCGCCCACCATCCGCATTCGAACGCGCGCGCCGTTCGTGCTAACATTGATGATCGATGGCATGCGCTCCAACTCCTGATGCAAGCCGGCGGGAATGGCGTCGCGGAAGGTCACATCGACCCAATGGAACTCGACATTTGTGATTTTCTCGACCGACTCGACCGCCTTCAACTCGCCGTCGCGCAAGATGCCAACACGATCGCATATCGCTTGCACTTCACTGAGCACGTGCGAAGACAGAAACACCGTCTTGCCCTTGGCGCGATATTCATCCATCATCTCGTGGAACGTCTGCTGTACCAACGGGTCAAGACCGCCGGTCGGCTCATCAAGAATGAGCAGCTCTGGCGAGTGCATCAGCGCAATGACGAGACCGAGCTTGCGTTTGTTGCCTGAGGAAAGGTCGCGAACGCGCTTGGTCGTATCCAAATCCAGACGTTCGGCCAGCTCATCAGCGTGTTTCACAATGCCTCGCGTATCGCCTCGTACACTGGCGACATAACTAATGATCTGGTTACCGCTGCGCCCTTCCCACAAGCTCAGCTCACCGGGCAAAAACCCAATTCGCCGATGAATCTCGACGCTGTCGGCGCGGATGTCCAGGCCGAAGATTCTGGCTGAGCCGGCGCTTGGACGAATCAGATCCAGAAGGAGGCGTATAGTCGTCGTCTTGCCGGCGCCATTCGGTCCCAGGTAGCCGAAGATCTCACCCCGCTGCACCGTAAGATCGAGACGATTTAAGGCCAAGGTCTGTTTCTTGCCGGAGCCATAAGTCTTCGAGAGCCCCCTGATTTCGATAACGGAATCGGACGCCATTATAGTCTTCCTTTCGTCGACATTCTCGGCTGCTGACGCGTCCAATGCCCGCGGGCAACCATAATCGATTATAGTCCGCGCCGATTTTCAGCGTCAAGAAAAATCGCGCGACTCCCAACGATTGGGTGTTGAATGTGTGGCTGCGGGGGCAACTATATCGATGCTCAGCCCCAATCAGTTGGGATAAGGGCGGTTTGCCGCGCAGTGGCCTACGCAAATGCCAATTTCAGGGAGAGGCGATTCAACTGCCGTTCGTCCCAATTCGATCCGTGCCGCCGAGGTAAGGCCGCAGCGCTTCGGGAATCGCGATGCTGCCATCGGCTTGCTGATAGTTTTCCATGATGGCGATCATCACGCGTGGCGTCGCCAGTCCGCTGCCGTTGAGCGTGTGCAGGTAGCGCGTTTTGCGCGTCCCGCTCGGATAATAGCGCAGCATTGCCCGCCGCGCCTGAAAGTCTTCGGTGTTGCTGCACGAGCTAACCTCGAGCCACTCGCCGCAGCCCGGTGACCACATTTCGATATCGTATTTCTTTGCCGCGCTGAAACCGAGATCGCCGGTGACGATTTCCAGCCGGCGATAGGGGATCTCCAGCTTGGCGCAAATCGCTTCCGCTTGCCGCGTGATCGTCTCCAGTTCGTCGTAGCTCGTTTCGGGCGTGGTGAGCTTGAACATCTCCACTTTCTCGAACTGATGCACGCGCTTGATGCCGCGCACATCGCGCCCGGCACTGGCTTTCTCGCTGCGGAAACAAGGACTATGCGCCACATAATTCAGGGGCAAGTCGGCTTCTTCCAGTATCTCGTCTCGATGCAAATTGGTGATCCCGACTTCGGCTGTCGGTATCAGATACTTGTCTTCATCAGCCAGCCCATAGACTGTATCGTGGAATTTGGGGAATTGCGCCGAACCGATGAGCATCTCGCTATGAACAATGTAAGGCAGATAAACCTCGGTGTAGTCGTTCGATTGCGCCGTATCGAGAAAGAAGCTGATCAGCGCCCGCTGCAGTCGCGCGCCCCAGCCTTTGAGCGTGTAGTAACGGCTGCCCGCCAGCTTGACGCCTCGCTCGAAATCAATGATGTCCAACGCCGGACCCAGCTCCCAATGCGGTTTAGGCTCAAAGTCGAATTCGCGGAAACTGCCGACCGGCTGATGCGGCACGTTGTCGTCTTCGCTGTCGGCGGCGGGCACGCTTTCATGCGGCAGATTGGGAAGCCAAAGCATGTTCTCTTGCAGCTCGGCTTCGATTGCTTCGATTTGCCGGAAGCCTTCGCCGATCTCGTCGCCCATGATGCGAAGTTCGCGGATAAGCTCGTCGAATGCCGCTTGTAGCTCCGCATGCTCGTCATGCGCTGCGTTCTCGGAGCCCTCCATCAGTCGACTCGCGCGATCATAATCTTTTACGCCGAGCGCCGCCGCCGCCGATTGCGCCCGATTGGCTTTTTCCTCATCGGGCATACCTTTATTGCCGCGGAGCTTGCCCAGGGCGCGGTTGAGTTTGTTGCGGACCGCCTGCGCCGTTTCGATGCGCGTCCGCGATTCGCGTCTCCGCGCATCCAAGTCGACGATAGTATTGATACGAGTGAGCGCGCCCACATCGTTCAGTTTGGCAATTTGTTCCTTGACCCAATCCGGCTTCGAGCGGATTAGCGCAATATCGAGCATGTTTCTGCGGTCTCCTGGTTGAACGTCGCTGATCCCAAATCGAAGGTATTTTGCCCTTGCCATAGGCCGCAGGCAATGGTGGTTCATGCCCGCTCAAGATGGCGCGTAACTTTAAGAGTCTTTGGACGAGGAGTTGGCTTGCGATGAAATATAAGCGGCGCGTGCCCAATCCGGAGCGTCTTGTGGCAGCGGACTGCGGATATCTTTAAGAAATCGCCGCCCGGCAAGGAACAGGCCCACTACGAGATTGACGACAACCAGCGCATCGAATACTTCGGGTGTCAATGATTCGATCATATTGACTTAACTCAGCGCCGCCCAGAAATCGGCTGCCCCCACTTCTCTCAGGTCTTCGTCCACTCGGTAAAGCGACTCATCCGTCATCACATAGAGATCGCCATCAAAAGCCTTTCGCAGGTTCTGCAACTGCGCCAGCGAACCCTCGAGCGCATTCGCCAGGCGAAACTCGACGCCGATGTTGGGGGCGGGCAAATAGAGCGCGATCCGCCGTTTTGTCCCTTCCAGCTTATGATCCAGCCGATATTCGTACTCCCTGACGGCGGCATCGAGCATGAATTGACCGCGCAAATCGGCTTCGGTCAATTGCCGCGACCGCAAATGCGGGTAGAGCAGCACATCGCGAATGCTGGTTTGGTCGGTGAGCAGCATCACCATGCGATCAACGCCGCTGCCGAATCCACCATTTGGCGGCATGCCGTAGCGCATAGCATTCAGGTAGTCTTCGTCGAGTGGCGTGGTCTCATCCGATTCCTCCGCGTAGAGCCGTTTCATTTCGACGAATCGCTCTTGCTGATCGCGCGGGTCGTTGAGTTCGGTGAAGGCGTTGCCCATCTCCATGCCAGCGATGAAGAATTCGAATCGTTCCGTGTGGCTTTCGATGTAGCGCCGCTCCTTTTCTTCAGCGCTTGCCGCTTCCCCTTGAATCCCTTTGGCGAAGGGCGACATATCTCGCGGGTAGTCTTTGATGATTGTCGGCTGAATCAGGTGCTGCTCGATATGGCTGCCGAGGATATGTTCGACGATCATGCGCCCCCAGGTATCGGCTGGGTCCAGCCCTTCAGCCAGACCGCGTGCAGCCAGATAAGCGTAAAGCGTCTCACTGGTGGGGTAGTCCATATAATCGAAACCGAGCAGCTCTTGTGCCGCATCGCGGATGCTGATTCGCTTCCAGGGTGGCGCCAGATTGATCGCATCGCCTTGATAGCTGATCTTCGCCGATCCCATCACTTGCTCGGCGGCATAGGCAAACATGCGCTCGGTGATGTCCATAACGCCGTTGTAGTCGATGTAGGCTTTGTAGAATTCCAACATCGTGAATTCGGTATTGTGCTTGTAGCTGACGCCTTCGTTGCGGAAATCGCGCCCGATCTCGTAGACCGCGTCATAGCCGCCGACGAGCAGTCGTTTCAGATAGAGCTCGAAGCTGACCCGCAAGTACAGATCTTGGTGAAGCTGATTGTGATGCGTCGTAAAGGGCCGCGCCGCCGCGCCGCCGTAGAGTGGCTGCAGTACCGGCGTCTCCACTTCCAGCATGCCTTCGCCATCGAGAAAATCGCGCAGCGCTTTGATCGTGCGCGCGCGCTTGACAAAAATGTCGCGAACGGATTTGTTCACCGCCAGATCGGCATAGCGCTGGCGATAGCGGCTTTCGGTATCTTTGAATTCTCCGTATTCGATGACGGTGCCGTCGGCGAGTCGCTGTTCCTTAACCACCGGCAGCGGCGTCAATGCCTTGCTGATCAGACGAAGCTCACGGGTATTGACGCTGACTTCGCCCGTCCGCGTTCGCATCATGGCGCCATTCGCCTGGACGAAATCATCAACATCAATCAGCTTGCGGCGAATCAATTCGTAGGTTTCATCTCCCAGCGCGTTGATGCGGAGGAAGAGCTGCACGCGGCCGCTCTCGTCTTCGATATGCGCGAAGGAGACCTTGCCTTTGCTATTCAAGCGGCGAACGCGGCCCGTGATGGTCACGTCGATGTCTTCAGTTTGCGAGTCAGCTTCCTTGCGCAGGAAAAGCGCGACAGCATCGGCGATCTGGTGGGTTCGCTCGATGCGCGCGGGATAAAGCTCAAAGCCTTTGTCTTGAAGGCGCTTCGCCTTTTCCACCCGCTCAAGTTCCAGTTTCGTAGGTTGCCACATGCCGCGATCGCTCTTCCGCCAGTTGCGCTCTCGCGCCGGATTCCGCTAGCCGCCGGCGCGGATATGACGTTCACCGACAAAATGAAAGCGGGTAGGTGCCCGCTCTCGACGACTTTTACCAACGCTGAACGCCTCGAGAATATTATAGATTGGCACGGAAATACAGGTTGAATCATTCCCGCTAAATCTGAGGAGTGGTAAATATCGAGGCTTATCTCCACGCAATTCCCACTCCCCAAATCGGGGCAAACTGGCGCTTGAAATTAAGGTGAACTGTTGTAACCTAGCCGAATTTGCAAAAAATATTGCAGGGCGCGGGCTTTGATGCAAGACGCTGAGGACTCACAGCCTCCCAATCGCTGGTTTGTCACGCTGCTCATCGTTTCGCTGGCACAAGCGCTTGGCACCGGTGGCATTTCCCTCGTTTATCCCTTTTTGCCCTTATACATTCAGACGCTAAGAGACGCGAATTTTCTCAGCCCGGAATTGCTTGCGGGCTTGGTGATCGGTGCGCCCCCACTAGTCGCTTCCATTGCGATGCCGTTCTGGGGCCGCCTCGCCGATCAATACGGACGCAAGAAGATGGTCATGCGCGCGCTGTTTGGCGCAGCGATCGTTCTGCTTCTGATGGGCTTTGCCGAGACCGCGCTGGCGCTTATCGCCTTGCGCGCGCTGCAAGGTTTGACGAGCGGGATTATTTCATCGAGCATGGCGCTGGTCGCCGGCGAAACGCCCCGTGAACGCATCGGCTTCGCACTCGGCACGCTGCAAGTGGGCCTTTTCGGCGGCGCCGCCATTGGACCCTTGGTCGGCGGCTTACTGGCAGAAAGATTTGGCTTTCAGCTTCCTTTCCTTTTCACATCGGCCATGCTGGTGCTGGCCGGCTTACTGGTCACTCTGGCGGTGCGTGAGACCTACGTGCCCGCAACTGAAAGGCGCCTCGACCTCAATCCCTTGAAGATGGTATGCGCTTGGCGCGGCATCCTGCGAACGCGAGGCGTGAAGACGGTCTATTCCCTGCGCTTCCTCAACGGTTTCGCGCAGCGCTCGGTCATGCCGATCGCGCCGCTGTTTGTTGCCGCTTTGATCCCAAGCGCCGTGGCTGCGGGCGCCAGCAGTTATGCGGGCCTCGTTATAACCGTTTCTTCAATTGCCATTACCGCCGGCTCGTTTATCTTCGGCTGGCTGGGGGACAAGTGGGGCTATCGCAACGTGTTGATTTTGACCGCGTGTATGGCGATGACTTTCTATATCCCGCAGGCTCTGGTCACCGATGTTTATCAACTGCTCGTTTTGCAGGCATTGGCCGGAATCGCGGCGGGCGGCGTTTTGTCCGCGCCGGCGGCCATGCTGGCGAAGTATACCGACCTGGGCGATGAAGGGTCGGTCTACGGCCTTGACGCATCCGTGTCTTCATTTGCCAATGGCATGGCGCCAATGACCGCCTCGGTTATCGCCGCCATGTTCGGTTTGCGAGCCGTCTTTGCCGCTGTTGCCATTTACTATCTTTCGATTCTGCTTATAGGCGCGCAGCTTTTGCCCAAATCGAAACGTAAGCTCTTCCGGTTTTCCGCCGCTGGCGCTTCTATCAGCTGATTATGTACGTTCGCACAGGGTATAGCGGATGCTGACCAAGGCAACACCGCGCCACGTTACCCAGGAGACGGGACTATGCTAGATGGCTAAAGTCCTCTCGGTGAACTCCCACTCGCTCACGCGCGCATTTGCGCTCCCGCATACCTGGAAGTTTACATTGAGCGTCGCCTTCGTCGCGCAAGTCTTCTCCGCCGTCGGCTACTCAATGATGTTTCCCTTCCTGCCGCTGCACATCGAGACCTTGGGCACGACGACCGGATTGAGCACGGAATTGGCAGCGGGCCTGGTCATATCGGTGCAAGGCATCACCATGATGGTCACGGCGCCTTTCTGGGGCGTCGCCGCCGATCGCTTCGGCCGCAAGAAGATGATTATGCGGGCGCTGTTTGGCGGCGCGGTCACTATGGCGATGATGGGCTTCGCGCAGACGGCCGAACAGTTGATTGTGATCCGGGCCATGCAGGGTCTGGTGACGGGAACCGTTTCTGCCAATAACGCGCTTGTGGCGGCGGCGACCCCGCGGCACCGCGTCGGCTTCGCGATGGGCACCCTGCAACTGGGCTTGTGGGCGGGCGTCGCCATTGGGCCGCTGATGGGCGGTATTCTCGCCGATCACTTCGGCTACAATATCCCCTACCTGATGACCGCTTTGCTGCTGATGACAGGTGGCCTGGTTGTCTTTTTCGGCGCCCAGGAAAATTTCAGCGCCTCGAAAGAAGCGGTCGAGTTTCACCCAGTTTCGCTGGTGCGTGGCTGGAAGGATATCCTGGGCACATCCGGCGTGAGCCTGGCGCTAATCATACGGTTCTTGTCCGGCCTCGCCCGTATGATCATTGTGCCGATAGCGCCGCTATTCGTGGTATCTCTGATCGCGCGCGAAACCGATGCGAGCAATACCTACGCCGGCCTCTTTATGGCGGTTTCGGCGGCTGCTTCCACCTTTGGCGCGGTCTGGCTGGGCAACATGGGTGACCGCATCAGCCACCGCAGAGTGCTCTTCTATTGTTCGCTGGCGGCTGCGATATTTTATGTACCGCAAGCGCTTGTCGCCGATATTTGGCAGCTGCTCGTTCTGCAGGCTTTGTCGGGGATCGCGGCTGGCGGGCTGGTTGCCTCGCCCAGCGCCTTGCTCTCGCGCTATGCCGGCACCAAGCGCGCCGGCGCCATTTACGGACTCGAGAATTCGGTCATGTCTGGCTCACGCGCGGCCGCGCCGCTCTTTGGGGCGACGGTTGCGCTTATGCTGGGCATGCGCGGCACCTTCCTCGCTTCGGCCCTGGTCTTCGCCCTGATCGCGCTGACCGCCTGGTACCTACTGCCACAAGACAAGGTTGAGCCGGCGCGCCAGGAATCACCACGAGCAAAGACCGCCTGATTCCTCGCCGTCTGACTATCCCTCGCTTGCAGAGTCCCGCCCACGCTGTACAATTGACGTATGGCTCGCAAACGTGATCCTCTCGAAAAAGTGGACAATCTCGACGCGCGCAAGGCAAAGTACGCGCCGATTGCCGCCGCCTTGACAGCGGTCTATGGGGAGCTGGATTGGTCGCGCAATCAGGATGGCATGGATGAGCTGGTCAGCTGCATCCTGAGCCAAAGCACCAATGACACCAACCGCGATCGCGCCTTCGCCCGCTTGAAAGAAAGATTCCCGAATTGGGAAGCCGTGCGCTTTGCCGCTCTCGACGATTTGATAGACGCGGTTCGACCCGCCGGTCTGGCCAACCAAAAGGCGCCGCGGATTCAAAATGCACTCGAGGTCATCTTCAAAATGACCGGCGAATACAGCATCGACTTTTTGGACGATTTGTCGCTGGATGAGGCGAAAGCCTGGCTGGTCTCGCTCAAAGGCATCGGACCTAAGACGGCGGCGATCGTCTTGTGCTTCGCCTATGGCCGCCCGGCTTTTCCCGTCGATACGCATATCTTTCGTGTCAGCAAACGAATCGGTTTTCTGCCGGAGAAGCTTTCGGCGGATGATGCCCACCCAGTTATGGAAGCCATCGCGCCGCCAGCGGATTACTATCAGTTCCATATTCAGTTGATTCAGCACGGGCGCGATACCTGCCACGCGCGCAAGCCGGCCTGCGAGCGCTGTCCCATTAGCGAGCAGTGCGACTTTTTCGCCGCCGCGAGCGCGATCGCTTAAGACAGAACCCGGAGGAGACGCGACCAGAATGGCGGCAACTAGGCCATCCGAAACTCACGTAATCATCTCTCCTCATTTTGACGACGGCGTCTTCAGCTGTGGCGGCACGGCGAGTCAATTGACGGCGGCCGGGCATTCTGTGCTCGTGATTACCATGATGGGCGGCTTGTTCCAGGGCGAGCTGCCGGATAC
>JAAXID010000038.1 GCA_012270545.1 Anaerolineae bacterium
GCGCACGGCTGAAGGGGAATCGGGCTAAAATGATGATTGTTCCCGAGCGTTGAATGTGGCGGCGTCCATGAGCGCGCAGAACGACTTGCGACAAGCGATTGAATTGATGCAGGATGGCCAGGTCGCGCGGGCGGTCGACATGCTGAATCGATTGCTCGGGGACGCCGAGCTGGATGACAGGGGACGGGCGGCGGCTTATGTCTGGCTGGCGGAAGCGCGCGAAGATAGCGCCTTCAAGATTCGCTGTCTGGAGCGGGCGCTTGAGCATGACCCGGACAATCAGCAGATTCGACAGGGCTTGCAGCAACTGATGGCGGCGCGTCCGCAACCGGGTCAACTGCCGCAGATGGGGCCAGAACGCCAGCGTACCGAACTGGATGAGACGCCGCCGGTCATCGGCATCGTCGGCGGATTGAACGGACCTGCGAGCGGCGTCTTCGTCAAGGGCGCGGGCCTGATCGCCACAACCAGCTACGCCATTGGCAGCGCCAAACACGTGACGGTGACGCTGGATGCGCAGCGGCATCAAGCGGGCGCGGTCCTCCGCCGCTTGCCGACGTATGACCTGGCCTTGATCGAAACGGGGCTGCGTCTCGCGCGCGCATCATCGGCCGCGCCGCCTTCAATGATTGCGGAGAACTCGGCATTCATCGCTTTGGGATACGGAGGCGCGCGGCTGCGCGGCGCCCTGGGACGGCTCAATCGGCGGGGGGCGCGACACTGGCTGCGGACGACCATTCCGCCGGTCCACATGCCGGACGCGGGCGGCAACCCCCTGTATGACGAGAATGGTCAGCTGCTGGGTTTGCTCACGCGCAATGTCGATGGCGCAGGCGCCGCACTGGCGATCAAAATGTCGCATATTGTCGCGCTGGCGGAAGGCCTGGGGCGCGATCGCCAGTTGATGCCGGATGCCATGTATTGCCCCGCCTGCGGCTCCCTGACCCGGGCACGGTCATACGGCGGCCGTCACTGCGAGACCTGCGGCGCGGCGCAAGAGGTCGACAGCGCGGAAGCGGCGATGCCGCCTCAAGTCGCCAAGCTCGCTGCGCTGTACGGCGAAGATGCAGGGCGACCGTGCGCACATTGCGGAGTGCGGGTCGGAAGTTATGAAGGCCGCTGCCTGCGCTGCGGGCACGCGGTCGCTAGCAGCGTGGTCGCGGAGTCATAGGCATCATGGGGCGTTTCTTTGGACGCGGCGAGAAGGAGCCGGCTGAGCCCGCCGTAGAGCAATTCGACTTATCGCTGCGGACGGTGGAAGGCATTTTGGGCGCGATCGGCGTCGACCCCAAAGCCGCGCGGATGGCGGTCGAAAGCGGTTACGGCTGGAACTTCCAGCGTGGCTCGGCGCTGATCGAGGTCTATCTGACGCCGGCGGAACAGGGCTATTTGCAGGTGCTGTCGCCGATTATGCACCTGCCGGCGAGCAACCTGCTGGCGCTGTATCGGCGGCTGCTGGAGCTGAACTTGCAGCTGACCAACGCGGCGCTCGGCGTGCACGAGGATGTGGTCTACCTCTATCATGAGCGGCTGCTGGCGGGGCTGGACGCGGCCGAGGCCGATGCGATCATTCGGCGGCTAGCGCAATATGCCGATGAGTTGGACGACGCGCTGTCGGGAGAGTTCGGTGGCCGGATGTATGGGCGGGGGTGAGGAAACCCGCTTCGCCACCCTGTTAATCACACATCGGATCGGCGGCCGCGCACTCGGCGGAGACTACCAGAAACTATGACAGATTGGAGAGGTCTGTGAAGCTAGACGAGTAGATACTCTTCTTCGCTGCAGACGCGCAGGGTGCCGGCCAGCTCGTGGCCGAGGAAATGCGTCTGCCCGTCGACTTGCAGCTGCAAGGGACCCTTGAAGGGCGCGCGCATCACCAGGCGGAAGCGCTTGCCCGGCTCCAGGTGCAATTCGCTGAAGTAGCGCAGCTTGTGCCCGTCATGGGTGTGCACGCGGCTGATGACATAATCGCGCTCGACCTCCACTTCCGACAGCGGATAATCGATGATGCGCGGCATCATGCCATCGGCGGTCGGGATCGGTTCGCCGTGTGGGCAGCGTTTGGGATAGCCGCTCATTTCATCCATCTTGTCGACCAAGGCATCGCTGACGACCAAGCCCATATCATCGGCGTCGTCATGCACCTCGTGCCAGCCGAAGCCCATGACATCAACGAGGAAGCGTTCCACCAGCCGATGACGCCGGATATTGGCAAGCGCCTCGCGCTCTCCCGCCTCGGTCAAGCGAATGCCGCGGTAGGGTTCGTGGTCGAGAAAGCCGGCATGTTTCAAGCGCTGGACCATGCGCGTGACGGCGGGCGCCGAGACATGCATTTCTTCGGCCAAGGCGGACGTGGAGACGTAGGGGCTATCCGGCTGGTAGTAGGCGATGCGAAAGGCTTCCGCCAGATACTCTTGCATGGAGTCAGTCGCGGTCATGTCTCTCTCTATCTACCGCAACGGCAATTTGGACATCCCCATCAAATATAAATCGATTTACCCGCTGTTCGCAAGCGTTAACTTACCATTTAGCCGATGTTAAACTGGATTCGTGGAACCGCGCAGCAAATTGGCGCTGCGGCATCAAGGCGCAAAGGCGAGCGATTCGAGCAGAGCGTCAAGCTGACGGAGCAGCTCCGCGGGCGCGCCATCGTTGATCAGCGTGTAATCGGCCATGGCGATGGGACCGCCTTTTTCCAATGCCTCGATTTCATGAATGTCCCGCTCGCGGGCTTCACGCGGGGTCAGCGGACGCTCGGGGCGGGTCGAGAGACGCTGATAGCGCAGATGACGGGGCGCGGCAACCGCCACGAGAACGAGAGGCGCGCCCAATTTTCCGCCGAGCAGCTTGTATTCGCTGAAGCTGTACAAGCCGTCGATGATGATGCAGCGTTGCCGCTTCAGCGCATCCTGCAGTTTGGGCAGAGAGATGATCGCCATCGCCGCCATGCCGTGCCTTTCGCGCAGTTCTTCGCGCGCGATGCGTTCATTGGCGGGATTGACGTTCCAGCCGCGCCGTTGCACTTCATCGATGACGACCGCGCCAAAGCGCAGCGTGAAGTATCCCTGCTCTCGCAGATAGTCGGCGCAGATTGTTTTGCCCGCGCCCGGCATGCCGACCAGCGCCAGCGCTC
>JAAXID010000097.1 GCA_012270545.1 Anaerolineae bacterium
GCTAGGGAAGGGGAGCTATTCTTGGTGCATTCTGTAGAAATCTATTACTTTCTGTAAAGATTAACCCGCTTTATTTGAATGTTTTGTAACTATTTCAGCTGTCTTGCGTAAGATTTGCAGTATCGGACAAGCCTTACAATTCTTGCGCGTGGGCGGGATTGCACGAAGGCTTCAGAGGGGCATCACTTAACGGCCCCCATGGTCAAGCCGTCGACGACGTTCTTGCGGATGAACATCGCCAGGAAGAAAATCGGCACCATCACCACGAGACCGGCGGCCGCCATCTGCTCCCACATGATGCCGCGCGCGCCGCTCGTCGTCATCAGGGCGACTTGCATCGTGCGCATCTCGCGCCCGATGATCAGGGCGAAGAGGAATTCATTCCAGGACATGATGAAGGCGAAGACTGACGCGACCAGAACGCCCGGGCGGATCAGCGGCAGCGAGATAAAGAATAAGATCTGAAAGTCGTTGCAGCCATCGACAAAGGCGGCTTCTTCGATTTCACCCGGCAAGGCGTCGACGAATCCCTTGATCATCCATATGGCGTAGGGCAGGACGATCGACATATTGACGATGATCAAGCCGAGCTGGGTGCCCAGCAGCGGTTTGCCGAAGACGACAACATTGCGGAAGAGCGTGAAGAAGGGAATGGCAACCACGATAGCGGGAATGAATTGGGTCGTCAAAATCCAGATCAAGAGGAGGCCATTGCCCAGGAACTGGTAACGACTGAATGCGTATGCGGCCAGGGTCGCCAGCGGAATCGCGATAAGGATAGTTGCGCCGGAGACGATGACGCTGTTGAAGACGTTGGGGATCATGTTTCGGCCGACTTCGCCACGCTCGCGCTTGGTGCCTTCGTTGATGATGACTGACGTATCGGAGAAGATAATTTCGAAATTCTCCAGCGTCGGCGAAAAGATCAGGGTGGTTGAGTAGGCTTTTTCCTGCGGTTTGATGGCGGTGATCGCCAGCCAGAGAATCGGCAGCATGATGAAGGCGATGATCAGAAGCAGCGCCAGCGTCTCCAGGAGCTTGAGGCTCTGCAGGCGGAAGCTATTTTGATTCTGGCCGATAGCGTTCGCAGTCATGGATTCGCTCAATCACGGTTCAGCACAAGCGACACATAAAGCGCCGCGCAGATCGTTAGCACGACGACAAGAATGTATGACATGGCGGAGGCGTAACCAATATCAAGGCTGCGCACGAATCCAATCTGATGGATGTAGTAGTTGATCGTTTGGGTAGCGCGGACGGGTCCGCCGCCGGTCATCGTGACCACTTGGTCGAACATTTTCAGCGAGAAGATTGTCTTCAACATGGTTACGATCAGGATTACGGGTCGCAGCAGCGGCAAAGTAACGCGGAAGAAGATCTGAAGCCGGTTGGCGCCATCAATGCGCGCCGCTTCAAAGATCTGCTCGTCGATCGAACCGAGCGCGCCGACGAACATCAGGGCGATCAACGGCGCCCAGCCCCAGGTTTCGCTCATCGCCAGCATGAAGAGCGCCCAGAACTTGTCGCCCAGCCACACGATCGACTCGCTAATCAAAGGAATTTCGATGAGGGGCAAAGCGTTGATTATGGACAGCAGGGCGTTGAGTGGACCGACGATCAATTGGTCGATGAGCAGGTCATAGATGCCGTATTCTTCGTTGAGCATGAAGCGCCAGCTGTAGCCCTTGAGCGCGGGGCTGACGGCGAAGGGGAAGATCAGCAGGACTTTGGTCAGCGTGTGGAGGCGGCCGCCCTTTTGCACAACGACGGCGATGAAGAGGCCGATGATCACGGAGAGGGCGACGCTGATGACGGTGAACCAGAAGGTCACTTGCAGGCTGTTGATGAAGCGCGAATCGCTGAAGGCCAGGGCGTAGTTGTTGAGCGAGAGCAGACTCCAGTCAATATGGATGCCGTTCTCGCCGATTTGCACCGCGAATTGTGGCGGGCGCCGCAGGTTGTATTTATGGAAGCTGTAATAGAGGGCGGCCAATAAGGGATATATTGTCGTCAAAACGATTATCAGAAGTGCCGGCCCGACAAGTACCCAGGGGACCCAGCGTTTCTTGCGCATGTAAATCTAACCCCCATTCCCCGGCCCCTTCCCCCATGTAGATAGTGGGAGAAGGGGAGATGCATTGGCGGGGAATGCGCTGGCGGCTTAGCCGTCGTAGTAGCCGGCCGCCTGCATGACAAAGCGCACGTCTTCCGCCGTCCGGTCGAGGACAGTCTGGATATCGGCGCCGGGATCGGTCGCGATCTCATTGATCGCTTCCGCCAGGAACGGGACGATTTCGGTGTATTCCGGGATCAAGGGAATCGTGCGCGCGTCGGCCAACACGGCGGAGGCGACGCCTTGCAATCCGTTATGGACTTCGTTTACTTCTTCGTCAGCCAGTACGGAGAGGCGAACGGCTACGTTGGTATCCAGCGCCGGATCCGAGGCATCGAGAACGATGCGGCGCTCGGTGATCGGGTGCGTCAGCCATTTCAAGTATTCCAGCGCGGCGTCGCGGTCATCGGATTGATCGAGAATGCCGACTGCCCAGAGATAGCCGTAAGAAGTGGTTTCGCCACCCTCCCAACCGGGCGCTGGGGCGAAGGAAGCGTTGTCCGCCACTTCGGGGATCTCGGAATTGGTCATGCGGGATGCCATCCACCACCAGCCGATGAACATGGCGGCGCGGCCCTGTACCAGCTCCTGATTGGCTTCCTGCTCGTTCCAGGCGACCGAGGCTTCCGGACTGTAACCGTCGCGGACGTAGCTGACATATTGCTCAGTCGCCGCCACACCGGCTTCATTATTGAAAATGGGTTCCCAGTTTTCGTCGAAGATATCGGTGCCGGCGCCCCAAAGCTGGGCGAACCAATTGAACAGATTCTGATCGACGTTCAAGCCGTAATACATGGCGATGGGCGCGATATCCATGCCGCTGGCTTCGATCGCTTCACCGATGGCGGAGATATCCTGCCAGGTCGCCGGCGGGTCCATGCCGACCGCTTCCAATACATCGGCGCGGTAGTGGAGCAGCAAGGGATGACCGCGGAAGGGCATGCCATAGATGGTGTCGCTAAGTCCGGTGGCGGCGCCTTGATAGGCGGGTGAATAGTCGTCCCAATCGAAGCCAGCCTCCTCGACAAAGTCGTTGAGCGGATGCAGGAAGTCATAGATGTTGGTGCCCCAGGCATCGACAAAGGCGACGATATCGAATTCCGTGTTGGGGTTTGTCGCTTCCAGGTAGAGCTGTTCCTGGAAGGAGCCGAAGGGCAGATCGCCCCACGATACCGAAATGCCGGTCATGGCGGTGAATTCTTCATCGCCTTTGACGGCGGCGGAGGCGAATTGGGGCGCGGTGCTGCAGCAGATCAGGAAATTCAGGTGTGTGCCGTCGTAAGGCTTGCTGGCATCCAAGCCGAAGGTGGCCGGATCCATGACATCGACGTCCTGGGCGCTGACGGCAGCCAAGGGCAGCGCGAGGAAGACAACGAGCGTCAAGAGACATAGAAACATGCGGGTCAGGTACATTGAAAGACCTCTCCTTAACTAGAAGAACGAATTGAGGATTTGAGCGCATTGCAGGACTTCGATGAAAACTTACGAGAGTTTATCACAGACTCCGCGATATTGAAAACGGAGCCGCATTAGGGCGCGGATTTCCTACGCAGACAAGCTGTCAATTATGCGATGGGATTCCAGACGAAGATTCCGTCTTCGACCGTGACCCTGCCCAAGCCGGGGAAAGGCAGATGGTAGAAGAGCGTCAGGATTCCCTCGTCGGCGCAGCGCTGCAGCACCTGTACACGGGTTTCGACGGCGAGATCGGGATCGGAATCGAAAGAGAAATGCCATTCGGTGCGGGCGAATTGGAAAGGTTGGTGCAGAAGATCAACGACGTGTAGCAGCCGATCGTCCGCAGATTCGACGAGCAGCCCGGAATGACCGCGCGTGTGACCTTCCAAATTGACCACGGTTACGCCGGGCGCGACCTCATCGCCTGGACTAACGAAGCTGAATTTATCTTGCAGTGATGTGAAGCGTTCCAAGTTCTTTTGATCCTGCGGCGCGTCGGAAGCGGACCAGCGCCCGATCCATTCGTCCCATTCCGCCTGCGTCGTCACATAGAGCGCATTGGGGTAAACAGCTGTGCCGTCGGGATTGAAAAAACCGGCGATGTGGTCGCCATGGAAATGCGTGAGGTAGACGATGTCGATATCAGCTGCCGAGACGCTGAGGCTATCATGCCCTCTCAATGTGCCTCCCATGCCTGGGGGCCCGTGCTCGCCGAAGCCGACATCCGCCAGGATATGCGCCCCGCCGCTTTTGATGTAGAGCAAGTTGAGGCTGCCGGAGGGCGTCTGGTCGCCTAATGCCGCCTCGATCTCGGCGCGGCTGGCGGTGGGATAACGGCCGGCGGCGGCGTCGAGTGTCATTTCCGCCTCGCCTTCTTGCAGCACCGCGCATTCGATGTCGCCGATTTTCAGCTGGTGTACAGTCATTGTCTTGTCCTTTCGTTGGTGAATCCTCAGCGGCTGGTCAATACCAGCGCTGTCAGCAAAAAGATGAGACCGGCGCCCATGCGCGCGATGAAGACCGCGCCGCTGGACGCGCTATATGTTCTCAAATAACAGAATGCCAGTCCAGCCAGAAACGGATAGGCGATGTCATACCAGGGATTCATATAGATGGTGCGGTTGGCGCCCGAGAACACAACCAGATGCAGGGAGGTGAAAAGCAGACTGGTGGTCAGAACGCCGGCCCGCGCTCCCAAATGCCAGCGCAGCGAGGGCAGCAAGACGGCCTGGAAAACGAGTGTCTCCGCGACTGGTTGAAGAATCACCAGCAGCAGGGCAGCGGCGATTAGGTCCCCCGTTCCCGCTTGGTAGATGCCGATAAGTTCTGGAATCGGGAGAAAGGCGCCGCCGGCCAGGCTGACGACGAGGTCGATCGCCAAGGCGATGGCGATGCCGATGAGCAGGGCGATCGGGGAGGGCAGGTCGCCTTTCCCCAAGCTTAGGGCGCGCCAGCTATCGTGGCTGCTGCGGCGATTGACAATGACGAATATGATGGTCAGCGCCATGCCGAGATTCCAGCTTAGCGTGAGGAGGGATGGCGAGATGGTCTCGCTGCCCAGCAAGATGGAAGCCAGCGCCGGACCGATGATGATCAGGCAGATGAATATGACGGCCACGGTGAGCAATGCGCTGGACAGGCTCCACGGTGGGGCGGACGCTTCCGGCGCGCTGAGCTTCGCCAGCAATGTCATCTCGCGGTGGTCTGTTGGACTTTCGGACATTTGCCGTATTCTTATCTCTTTCAAGAATGTAAACGAACTGCTGGTTGCGCAGTAGGCAAGAATTTGTGGGCAACCCACCGGGTCGCCCCTACATTGTTTGCTATTTTATAGTTTTGCAGGCACACTTGGAAACAGCTCCGTCTTTTAGTTGCGCATGACCTGTTCGTAGACTTCGAGCGTCTCTTCGGCAGTTTTGCGCCAGGAGTAGTTGCTCGCCAGCGCCAGGCCCTGGTTGATCATGGTATCGCGCAGGGGCTTTTGAATCAGCAGGGCGATGATGGCGCCGGCCATCTCACGCGCATTATTGACGATAAAGGCGGCGTCTTCCAGTACTTCTTCGAAGACGATGGCGTCCGAAGTCACCACCGGCGTACCCGAAGCCATCGCTTCCAGCGCCATCAAGCCGAAGCCCTCGTAGCGGCTGGGGAATACAAATACGTCAGCCAGGCGATAGAGCGCCGGCTTGTCAGCCTCGTCGACGAAGCCTGTCCACTGGACGTAGTCTTCAATGTTCAAGCGTCGGCAGTATTCACGCAGATTGGGGAAGAGGCGGTCGTCGTAGGCCGGTTCGCGCCCGGCGATGACCAGGGGAAACCTGTCGCCGTCGGCCTCGCCCACGTAAGTGTAGGCCAGCAGCAGTTCATTGACCTGCTTGCGCCAATCGAAGCCGCCGAGGTAGAGCACGAAACGCTCGGGCAGATCGTACTTGTCGCGCACCGCTTCGTCGTTTTCGGCGCCGATATGCGGATGGTAGCGTTCAGCGGGCGCCAGGTAAGTGACGGTTATCGATTCCGCCGGAATTCGCAGCTGTTCTTCGATATCGACCTTGGCCGTTTCGCTGATGGTGATGATGTGATTGCTGCCGCGCGCCGCCGAACTGACGAGAGAAGTGTAGAGACTTGTGAGCAGGCCTCGGCTGTAAATGGGGTAAAGCAGGGGAATAACGTCAAGAACGGTCGTCACCAGCTTTACAGGACAAGCCATCGGCGTACCCCAATAAGGCACGTGGGCGATATCGGCGCCGATCTGGCGAGCGAGCCGCGGATAGCTGCGCTGTTCAAAAAAGACCTTGGCGACCCGCCCCGAAGCCTTGGCGGGAGACCGAGAATTTGCCGCGCGGACGACATTGATCGCCGTTGGCAGATCGGCGGGATGCTGAATGTGAGGCGGCAGTATCAGCGACAGTTCGATTTCGGGCGCGGCTTTGCGCAGGTTCGCCAGCAAGTGACGCAGATATTGTCCGCTGCCAGTCGATTCCTGGTCGTAGAACCAGCCGTTTATGGCGATGTGCACGGCTACCTCCGACTGCAGGGCATGTTGATCCGACCGGGCGCGTCAATCGCTAGGAATTGTACATCTCCGTCTGATAGTAGGCGATGATCTGATCGATGGTTTCGTCCAACGGCGTTGAGGGTTCCCAGCCGATTGTGGATTGAATCTTGTCGATGCTGGGCACGCGGCGGCGAAAGTCTTCAAAGCCCGATTGCTGATAAGCCTCTTCGTAGGGAACGAGTTCAATAAGGGAGGCGCTATCGGCGCGTTCGCGAATGAGCTCAGCCAGCGCCATGATGCTGATCTCTTCGTTGCTGCCGATATTGTAGAGCTCGCCAATGGTTGAATCGCATTCCGCCAAGCCCTGTATTGCGCGGACGACATCGTAAACATTGGCGAAACAACGCTGCTGCCGCCCGTCGCCATAAACCTGGATTGTCTCGTTCGCCAGCGCCCAGCGTACGAAGCGCGGCACAACCATGCCGTATCGGCCCACCTGACGCGGCCCAACCGTGTTGAAGAGTCGAAACAGGGTGACGGGCAAATCGACTTCCTCGTGATAGGCGAAAGCCAGAAATTCGTCGATCGCTTTGGAGGCGGCGTAGCTCCAGCGACTGCGCCTGGTTGGACCCGACAAGGTGTCATCATCTTCGCGGAAGGGGAACTTGACGCCTTTGCCGTAAACCTCGGATGTCGAGGCGATGAGGACGCGGCGGCGATAGCGGCTGGCTGTCTTGAGGATCATCTCGGTGCCGCCGATATTGACTTCGATTGTATTGATCGGTCGGTCGATGATGTTGCGCACGCCGACGGCGGCCGCCAGATGGAAGATGATATCGCATTCGCTGACGAGGCGGTCGCTGACGTGGATGTTGCGGATGTCTTCAACGGCGTAGCTGAAGTTGGGATTGGACATGATGCATTCGATATTGCGCATTTGTCCCGTCGAGAGATTGTCAATGACGGTGACCTGGTAGCCGCTCGATAGCAGCCGCTCGGCCAGATGACTGCCGACGAAACCAGCGCCGCCGGTGATTAAGGCGCGTATCATGCATACTCCTAGGTTGCGTTGCCGTATCCAAGTTTATGTGAATTCTACACGCGAATGACAATCGTTACTTAATCGCGGTGGCAGGATCATTTGCGGCGGGCGAGGTAAAGCAAGGCGACGGTCTCTCGGATGACTGCCCCCGCGAACTTGTCAGCAATCAGCTGTTCAATGCTGTCCAGGAGCCGATGTCGTTTAGATGCTTCCAGCGTTTGGTGGTCGGAGAAGGTGCCGAGCAAGTCTACGTATGCAGCCGCGCTGTAATGGGTCCTCACATAATGCTTGCGAATCTCGAGATCGACAAAGTAGCCGCTGGCCGGGATGAGGTCTTCATATTCAGTAGATACCCGATCGGGACTGGGCGGCAATACGTAGTCGCTGGTCAGCTCGGGTACAACTGTTTTGTAGACATGCCCGACTGCGTCCGTGAAATCGCGGCTTTCTTCCGTCTGGACCGGTCGATGCCAGAAGAGTGCTAGCGCCCCGCCGGGCTTGAGCAGGTCATGGGCTTTGCGGAAGCGTATCCGGGGATCGACCCAGTGAAAAGCGGTGGCGGACAGCAATAGATCGTAACTGGCAGGCGGACTGGAAAAGCGCTCGAAGTCGGTACAGGTTACAGTCACTGCGGGAAAGTCGGCGAGATTAGAACGCGCGATGGCGGCCATTTGCGCGCCCGGCTCGACGCAGTCGACTCGGAATCCGCGTTGCGCCATGGGGAGAGTCGCTTGCCCGCTGCCGCAGCCGATTTCGAGGATTCGTGCGTCTCCAGCAAGTTTGGCGTAGCTGACGATGTCGTCGAAGAGGGCAGAGGGATAACCGGGGCGGGCGCGGTCGTAGCGTTGGGCTACCTGGTCGTGTATTAGGGGCGGTCGTCGGCTTGCCTTCATGGTGGCGCTCAGAAGCGATTCCGCATCGAGTCGACGTAGCCGGTCAACTCGGCGTAACCGTAGCCATTCTTGTCGCCACTGATTTCGACGGCGCCTTCCCAATAGACGATATCGGCGCCGTGCAATTCCTGGTCGGCTTGCAATGGCGAAACTTGGATGCGGAAGCCATCATCTACGCCGATGACAATCTCCCAGCCGGCGGGATACTCGGCTTCGCTGTGAGGACTGCGCCAGGTATCGGT
>JAAXID010000164.1 GCA_012270545.1 Anaerolineae bacterium
GGTTTGCGCTAGCGCCATCTTTACTTGACCTCCTCGAAATTAGACACTCCCGGGACAGCGGGCTCTCGATATTTTGGCAAAGCGTGTTATAATGACCTTGAATTTGTCGAACGGGAGAAATGGAACACAACGGTGAATCTGGGACCCACTGAACTGTTTATCGTACTTATCATTGTTGTCTTGTTGTTTGGCGTCGGCCGCGTCTCGCGCATTGGCGGCGAGTTGGGCACGGCCGTGGCGAACTTCCGCAAGGGTTTGCAGGAAGGCGCTAAAGGCAAGAGTGAAGAGGCTGATCAGCCGGAAACCGTATAACGGTAAAGGCTTGCTAATTCGCTCTTTCCTGTCGTAGAGCCTGCTCGATCAGCGGCTCGCCTCGCAGCGTTTGCCTGTGCGGGATGCCGCTGGGCAGCGTGAGATTGTATACCAACACCTCGCGATTGTAGCCTTCGACGCGCTCGAGAAACTGCTCCTTATAATAATTCCAATTTGCTTCCACCTTCGGCGCGCGCGTGGATGCAGCTTCAGCGCGAGCCTTCCGCGCATCGCGCAGATGCTGCCGCGCTCGCATTTCGATCTGGTTGCGGAGCGTCGACTCCATTTGCTCCAGCCGTGCCCCCGCCGCGATCCATTCCGGTGCAACATCATGATCTTCCATGATTTTGAAGGCCGCACGCAATTCCTCCGGCGTGCCGCTGTCATCCTTTAGCGGCAGTTTTTTGCCCGCGCCGGGCAAATGCGAAACATCGCCATCGCCGATGCATTCAGTGATGAGACGATCGACGATGCCTTCCCACTTCTTCATCGGTTGTCTCTCCTTTAGTTTGGCAGTCAGCGCTATTCGTCTCCCGCCGCTGGAATCCGCAAGGTCTGCAAGGCGCGTCCCACGTCGTCGCTTAGGGTCAGTGTCTCGCCGGCTTCCCACACGCTTGCGTCTTTGCCCCAGAAGCGCGCGTCGCCGGTGCTGGTCCCGCTGCGTGTATAGATCACGACCTCGCCCTGAGGGAACAGCATGGAAACGGGAAAGGTGAAACTGTTGCCGTCTTCGTCGGACAGAGTCCAGTTGCTAATATCGACGCGGTCGCCGACATTGCGCAGGCGGATGCCCTCAGCGGTGATGTCCCCCAAGCCCTCGACGGCGACGATCGCAAATTGCGCGTTCACTGGTGTACTGGTGGCTTCGGCTGCAGGCGCCTGCGCCACGCCCGCATCTTGCGCCGGCGCATCGTCCCGCGCGACTTCGGCCAGGCAGCCTTCCAATGGAACGATGAGGATATCGCCGATCTGAAGATTCTGTGATGTTTCGATTGTCAAGTCGTTGACATCCAGCAGCTCTTGAAACTCGGCGCCATAACGCAAGGCGACGCCATAGGGTGTGTCCCCGCTGAGCACGGCGTGATAGATGCAGTTTTGGGGTTGGACAGGCGCGCCCGCATTCGGAATGGTGGGTGTGCTGATCACAACCTGACGTGCCCCCAGCTGTTCGGCGTCGATGGTTGCAGCTGCCTCTGTCGCGGCTTCTTCGGCGAGGCTTAAAGGCAGGTCCACCTGCGCGCGCTGAGCCCCTGTTGGCAAGGCGGTAACAAGTTTCGGTGGAAGCGGGGTGGCTGTGATGATGATCTCGACCGTTATGATTTCGGGAACATCGAGCTGTTCCGATTCGTCGCCGAATAGCTGCAGCGCGACGTAGGTTCCGGCGGCGGCTGCCAGAAAGGTCAGAGCGAGAAACACGATTTGAGGAAGGATATTCTTGCGCCGCGGTGAGCTTGGCCGTTCAATCATAAGCCTGCCTGTTCAGTCGAGACGTCACAGTGGAATCCTAGCACAGGCGTACTAGGCTGGCAATTAGGTAAGGCAAGTGATTGCTTGTAAAGCGCCAATGTTAGGCTACAATCGCGCTTCAGTTGAGGTCATTCATGATTGATGCGGTTTGATGAGAGTCTTGCTGGCGAGCGCTGAGGCGGTACCCTTTGCCAAGGTTGGCGGTTTGGCGGATGTCGCAGGCTCATTGCCAGCAGCCTTGCGTCGAGGAGGCGTGGATGCCCGCGTCATTATCCCTGGCTACGGTTTCATCGATCATCTCGAATACAGGATAGAGCCGCTGCTCAGCTTCGACTTTCACCATCGCATGGGGTCCAACGAGGTCAAACTCTTCCATTGCCAATACGATGGCCTAACATTTTATCTGCTGCAGTCGCCGCCTTACTTTGGATTGGAGGGCGATGTCTACAGCCATTGGAATTGGGATTTGGAGCGCTTCATCTATCTCAATCAGGCGCTGATGGCTGCTCTGTCACATCTGGATGAGCGGGGTGGCTGGCTTCCCGATGCGCTGCACGTAAACGATTGGCATACGAGCCTGCTTCCCTTTTTGGTCCGTGATCATGGCGGCGACCGCTGGCGTGAGCTGGCGACGGTGATCAGCATTCATAATATCGCGTACCAGGGAAAAGATGCCGGTGGCTTTTTGTGGCAGGCGGGGATTCACGGACGCCACCACCCTGACCTTGTTAATCTCGGTTTGACAGACAATTTGCTCGGCATCGGCATCGCCTACAGCGACATGGTCTCGACGGTCAGCCCGCGCTATGCCGTAGAAATACAGCATCCCTATGCCGGCTACGAGCTGGCGCCGCTGATCGGCAGACGCGCGGAAGACATGCGCGGCATCCTCAATGGTCTGGATGTGGAACGCTGGGATCCAAACTGCGATCCAACGCTTGTGGCAAAGTTTAACGCGGATAACTTCGCAGGATTGCGTCCGCTCAACAAACGGCATTTACAGTCTTATTCTCGCTTGCCCCTGCGATCCGATGTGCCCCTGGTCGGTATCGTAAGCCGACTTGCGGCGCAAAAGGGTTTTGATCTGGCTCTGCCTGCTTTGCGAAACATCCTGGCGCGGCGCGATATGCAACTGGTGGTCCTGGGCACTGGCGAAGCCCACCTGGAGCGCGCTTTCTGGCAGCTTGATCAAGACTTCGGCGACAAGGCAAGAGTCTTTCTGCAATTCGATGGTGCGTTGGCACAGCAAATCTATGCCGGCTGTGATATCTTCTTAATGCCGAGTCACTTTGAACCCTGCGGCATGGGGCAGATGATGGCGATGCGTTATGGCGCGCTGCCGCTGGTGCGCGAAACGGGTGGACTGGCGGACACGGTCATCAACTACGACAACAGCGATGCCGATACCGGCACGGGTTTCGTCTTCCACTGGCAGGAACCTCAGGCGGTGGAAGGCACATTGGATTGGGCGCTTGATGTCTATGCGAGCCGACCCGATGCCTGGCGGCGGATGCAGGAACGCGGCATGCAGGCGGATTTCAGTTGGACGAAGAGCGCCAGCGAATATATCGCGCTCTACGAACAAGCCCGCGACAAGGCTCAAGCGGAAAAAATGTAAAGGACAGCGCAAAACTGCAATGGCGATCAGTCGACGCTCGACGGGGCAAAGCATGACATCAGGAGTGGGCGGTGAAGATTAAGGC
>JAAXID010000079.1 GCA_012270545.1 Anaerolineae bacterium
GCGAATTCAATGACTCAATTCAGCGGACAGGTAGCGATTATCACGGGCGCGTCCGGCTTGCTGGCTTCGGGCGTCATTCCCGTATTCAGAGCGGGTGGGGCGAAGCTGGCATTGACCTGCGGCGACGATCGACTCTATGAGCGCATGCCCGAACTGCGAGACGACCCCGACCATCTCTGCCTGCAGAGCACTGATCTCTCGGATCCCTTTGCCGTAGAGGCGCTGGTGAGCCAGGTGCAGGCGCGTTTTGGACGGATCGACATACTGGTCAATATCGTGGGTGGCTGGGACGCGGGGAAGCCGGTGCATGAAATGACCGTCGATACCTGGCAGACGATGATCCGGCTGAATTCAACCATCACCTTTTTGATGTGCCGAGCGGTGATTCCGGCGATGCTGGCGGGCGGGAGCGGCAAGATCGTCAATATCGGCGCGCGGCCCGGTCTGCGCTCGAGCGGCAACGATGCGGCTTATGCCGCGTCCAAGGCGGCGGTCCTGCGGCTGACGGAGAGCATATCGGCAGAATACAAGCGGCGCGGGATTCGTATCAACTCGGTCTTGCCTTCCGCCATTGTGCCGGCCGAGCAGTATGCGGAAGACTCGCATTCCGGTGTGACGCCGGCGCAACTGGGTCGCCTGATCGCTTTCCTCTGTTCCGATGAGGGCGCGATCATCCAGGGCGCGCTGATTCCCGCGTATGGGACGAAGTTCTAGGGATTTTGCCGCAGAGGCGCAGCGAGTGAGATGCTTATGCCACGCTGATTCGGGCGCATCAGCGGCGGATCATGATCTCGTCGAGCGGCTTCTTGCTGATGACGGGCACCTCAGCGTCTTCAGCCGGGTAGCCGACCGGCATCAGGACAAAGGCGCGTTCGTTGGCGGGGCGGCCGAGAATATCGCTCAGGAATTTCATCGGGCTGGGTGTGTGAGTCAAGGTGGCCAGGCCCGCGATGTGCAGGGCGGCCAATAAGAAGCCGACAGCGATGCCGACCGACTCCTCGCTGTAATAGTGCAGGACGCGTGATTCTTCACCTGTTTCGGGCTCCGTTCGAATGCCATAGGCTTGGCGGAAGACGACAATGACGGTGGGCGCGTCTTCAATATGCGGCTTGCGCCAGTCGGTGCCCAGCGGCGCCAAGGCCTCCAGCCATTCCTGGCTCATGCGCCGCTCGTAGCTTTCTTTCTCCTCGGCTTCGGCCGCCATGCGCATCTCGCGCTTCAGGTCGGGGTCGCTGATGACGACGAAGGTCCAGGGCTGCTGGTTGGCGCCCGATGGCGCGGAGCCGGCGGCGCGGATGGCCTGCTCAATCAATTCGAGCGGCACGGGTTCGCGCGAGAAATGGCGGACGCTGCGCCGCTTGAGTATGCGCCGAGTGAATTCCTCCGATCGCCGCGACTGTTCAGACGCGCTGAGACGCTCAAAGTCCAGTGGCTTGAATACGGGTTCGCTGGGCATGGATACCCCCTTAGTCGTCGCTAAAGATCGAAAACATCCAGGTCATTCGTACTGATGACACCCCCGTCGTATCCGCTGGAGACTTCGGCGACCAATTCCTCCGGCCGGAGTCCCCAAAAGAGCTGGTGATAGAGCAGTAGGAGACGGGGCCGTACTTGGCGCGCCAACGCAGCGAGCTCGGCGGTCGAGGTGTGTACGCCTGCGTGGTAGCGCTGCCAGGCCGGGGAACGATCCCCGAATTGCGCTGCGGAATAGACCTCGTGAATCAGCACATCGCAGCCCTTTGCCCAGTCGGCAAAAGCGGGGACGGGCTTCGTATCACCGGAGATGACGACAGTTCCAGCGGCCGTGATGACTTTATAGCTGAATGCGGCCAGGTCACCGTGATCTGCCTGAAGCGCATGGACTTCAACGCGCTCATCGCGGTAGCAGATGCCGTCCTCAATTTCGCGCGCGTCGATCTTGTAGCCATCGTCGCTGCTGGGATGGGCGGCGCGATGTTCGCGGATGTTCTCTTCGTAGGCCAGCAGGATGTGGCGCGCCATATGCTTGATCCCGGGCGGACCGTAGGCGACGATCTTCTCAGCGCGTCCATGTATCCAGGGCGTGAAGAGCAGGTCTGCTAAGCCGACAGTGTGATCGGCGTGCAAGTGCGTGACGAAGAGACGCGTCAGAGCGGTTGTGCCCCAGTTGATCGCCCCAGCGGCATGCGCCTGAACGACGCGCTGGACGCAGCCGTGACCGCAGTCGAAGAGATAGGGCTGGTCTTCGACGGCGATAGCGACGGCTGAACTGACGCGATCGGCTTCGGCATTGGGGCTGCCGCTGCCGAGGATGACGACCTGCCCCCGACTCATTCCAGCCAAAGCCCCCGTAGATAGCGAATCTTCTCCACTTTATGTTGGAAGCCGCCGCCTTCGTGATCATTGAAGTAGTATTCCATGATCTCCTTCTCGCTGTTCACGTGGTTGTAGGACGCGTAGACGGTCGAGGGGGGGCAAACGGTATCCATGATGCCCACGGAGAAGAGCGCCCGTGCCCGCATGCGCGCGGCGAAGTTCATGCCATCACAATAACTCAGCGTCCTGTGCACGGCGTCAATCTTGTCGCGGTGGACCTGCAGATAACGCGCGATCTCCGGATAGGGGTCGCTGGGGGTTATTTCGATGGCGCGGCGGAAATGCTGCAGGAAGGGCACATCGGCCAGGCAAACGTTGACCTCGGGCAGGAGGCCGGCGACGGCGATGGACAGGCCGCCGCCCTGGCTCTGGCCGTTTACGGCGATGCGCGTCGAATCGACCTCTGCGCGGGCGCTGATCGCCTCGACCGCGCGCACGGCATCGGTATACAGGCGGCGGTAGTAGTAAGTCTGCGGCTCCAGGATGCCTTGGGTCATGAAGCCGGGCGCGGACGGGTTGGCGCCAGCCGGCAAATCGGGTGTATCGCCTCGGCTCCAGACGCTGCCCTGGCCGCGCGTGTCCATCACCAGATAGGCGAAGCCGGCCGATGGGAAGGACAGCCATTCGATCGGAAAACCGCGGCCGCCGCCATAACCGATGTATTCGACCACGGCCGGCAACGGACCCGCGCTTCCACGTGGGCGCATGTACCAGCCCTTGATGCGGTTGCCATTGAAGCCGGAGAAGGTCACATCGTAGACGTCAAGAGTGGCCAGGCCAAAGTCGGCTCGCTCGAAGACGGCGTTCAGGTCATGCGAACGGGACTCCGTCAAGGTATCCGCCCAGAAAGTATCGAAGTCGGCCGGCTCGTCGCGTGGGGGCTTGTATCGCCGCATTTCTTCCAACGGCATATCAAACAGGGGCATGGCGCTTTTCCTTTTGGCTGGCTGCTGATGAAGGGATTATAGCAGCGGATTCTCTAGCGCGTTTCGGCGACGAGACACAGGCCAAGCGTTGGAAGCGGCGCCCCTTGCGAGTATGATGGATGCGACGCGGGAAGATGACGGAACTGCTATGGATTGGCGCGACTATTATCTGCGCGAGGTACAGCCAAGGCTTGCTATCCCAATGGTGGAGAAGTATCCGCTGGTGGGTTTCGTTCAGCGCGAGGGCTGGCGGCCGCTCGGCAGTTATGCGCTGCTGATGCTGGTCGCGCTGACGGGGACCGGCAAATCAACGACGCTGGATCGACTGCGCGCGCGCCTGGGCGATAATGGGAGGAGCGTCATCCCGTCACGCCGTGAAGTGGCGGACTGGATCGCAATCCCGACGGCGCAGGCGCTGGCGGGTGGGCCGATCGAGCCGATAAGGGATCGCAGACGGCGCTTCGCTTGCACCCGCCGATTCGCAGAGCGCGTGCCGGGCGGGATGGCAGCAGCTTTCTCCTGGCTCTACCTCGCCGACGACTACGATGGACTCCTGCTAGCGGAGGGCATTCGCGGCGAGAACGAGATTCAGTATGCGCTGGAGAATTTTCCCCGCTGGCAGATTATCGAACTGACGCTGAATCCCTTGACGCGTCTGTGCCGTCTCAGCAGGCGGCGCGACGATTTTGATCGGGCGGGCGGCACGGCAGATATTTCTTTCTTGCCGGGCAAAGTGCGCAAGGAAGCGGCGGCGCTTGTCAAAGCAGGGGAGATCACGGCGGAAGCGTTGGCGATCGTCAAAGCTGAAGCGGCAAATTATGGCTTCGATCCCTTCGCCGAGGGGGGAGCCTATCCCAATTATCATCGAGTTGCGGTCGATGGTCGCGGTCCGGACGATGTGGCTGGGGCGGTAATCCGCATCATTGAGGGGCAGATCGCGGCGGAAGGCGAGGGGGCGACATGCCGGCGATAGTCAGGATTGACGCGGCGCCTTACAAGGTCCCGTTGAAAGGAAGCTTGACCTGGGGGAGCGGGCATGAACTGCATCATTTGGCGCATGTCCTGATTCGCGTCGAGCTAGCGGATGGCGCGGTTGGCATCGCCGAGGCGCCGCC
>JAAXID010000089.1 GCA_012270545.1 Anaerolineae bacterium
GCGCTGCGCCGGCTGCACGCTCGGCTCCATCGTCGAGGGCTGGAAGGTCGACCGCATGGAGCGCTGGGCTGCTTACATTGGCGACCCATTCCCGCTGGTGGACTATTGGAGCCAGGCGGAACAGCCGCAGGAGCCGCGGCTGAAGGTCAGCACACGGCACGATTACACACCCTCGAAGATGGACGGCGTGCCCAGCGATGACGATCTCAATTACACCGTGCTCGGCTTGTTGATTCTGGAGGAATACGGGCCCGATTTCACCGTCGAAGACGTTGGCGCAGCCTGGGTGAAATATCTGCCCTTCGCCTTCACCGCCGAGGGCGTCGCGCTGGACAATCTGCGCAAGGGCGTGCCGGCGCTGCAAGCGGGCGCGCTTAACAATCCCTGCCAGAATTGGATCGGCGCTGATATCCGCTCCGACCCTTGGGGCTACGCCGCGCCCGGCTGGCCCGAGAAAGCCGCCGAACTCGCCTGGCGCGACGCCACCATCAGCCACCGGCGCAACGGTGTCTACGCCGCCATGTATTTCTCAGCCGCGATTTCGGCCGCCTTCGCCGTGGATGATCCGATGGACGCGCTGAAAATCGCCCTGGAAGAGATACCGGCCGATTCCATTACGGCGCGGGAAATCCGCTGGGCGCTCGACAAAGCGTCTTCCATTACGGGCTACAAAGATGCCGCCGCCCTGGTTGAAGAGCGTTATCCCGGTATGTGGAAGTCGCATTCTTTCCAGAATAACGCCTTGACAATTTGGGGCTTGGCTGTCGGTGGCGATGACTGCACCAAAGTCATCGGTGAAACCGTCTCGATGGGCCAGGACAACGATTGCACCGCCGCCACCGCTGGCAGCATCTTCGGCGCGGTATACGGGACGAGCGCCATCCCCGAACACTGGACCCGCAATTTCAACAATAAGATACATTGCTACCTGAACGGGTATCCGACATTTGCCCTCGACGACGTGGTTGATCGCTATGTTGCGCAGGCGGAAAGAGTCTTCGCGACCTAATGAAATTTGTAGGGGCGACCTTTTAGGCCACCCATCGTAGCAGTAATTTGTGTTTTCGGGCGGCTTGATAAGTCGCCCCTACAACAGTACTCGGCGTTTCCGCCGTCGGTAATCAGACTTTATACAGGAGAGCACCATGCGACTATTTGAATATCCGGACAAAGTGGCAGCCTGGGAGCGTAGGATCAATGCTTACGCCCAGCAAAAGGTCGAATTCGGCGCGCAAGGCGTAGCCGAAAAAGTGGCCGAGATCGAGGCGCTGATCGCGGAGAAGATAGCCGAGCTTGACGCGCTGCCGGACGATGCCGAACTGGCGAAAGCCGAACCCGACGATCTTGCGACGATCCGCAGCCTGCGCCCGGCCGGCAGTCGCCGGCTGTGGACGTCGCTCGCGGACGACTTCCGCGAACGCCTCGAGGGTTCCTGGCTGGGGCGCTGCGCCGGCTGCACGCTCGGTTCCATCGTCGAAGGCTGGACCGTCGAGCGGATGGAGCAATGGGCGGAATACCTCGGCGACGAATACCCGCTGGTGGATTATTGGAGCGTCGCCGAACAGCCCCACATGAAGAAGTACCAGACGAGCCTGCGCGAAGATTTCACGCCTTCAAAGATGGATGGCGTGCCCACCGATGACGACCTCAACTATACGCTGCTCGGCTTGATGATCCTGGAGGAATACGGGCTCGATTTCAGCACCGACGACCTGGGCGAAGCCTGGATCAAGTATCTGCCCTTCGCCTTCACGGCTGAGGGCATCGCGCTGGATAACCTGCGCAATGGCGTGTCGCCGATGCAAGCGGCCGAGGTTGACAACTGCTTCCTGAACTGGATCGGCGCCGATATCCGCTCCGACCCTTGGGCTTATGCCGCGCCCGGTTATCCGGAGAAAGCGGCCGAGTTCGCTTACCGCGACGCTTACGTCAGCCACCGGCGCAACGGCATCTATGCCGCGATGTTTTTCTCGGCAGCGATATCGGCCGCCTTCGCCGTCGATGATCCGGTGGACGCGCTGAAGATCGGGCTGGAAGAGATACCAGCCGATTGCTACCTGGCGCGCGAGGTGCGCTGGGCGCTGGATATAGCGCCAGCGATCGCCGGCTATCGCGATGCCGCCGCCGCCATCGAAGCGCGTTATCCGGAAATGGGCGGGGCGCATGCCATCAACAATACCGTTCTTACCGTCTGGGGCTTAACCGTCGGCGGCGACGACTACAGCAAGGTCATCGGCGAGACAGTCGCCATGGGCAAGGACAACGACTGCACCGCCGCCACCGCCGGCAGCATCTGGGGCGCCGTCTATGGCAAGAGCGCCATCCCGAAACATTGGTACAAGAACTTCAATAACAAGGTGCATACCTTCTTGTACCACCAGTCGCCTTTCGCCATCGACGACACCATCGACCGTTTCATCGCCTTGGCCGAGAACGTCTTGGCAGCCGATTAGGGCTGGTTTCTTAGGCAATATTGCGCAAGGTTGTATCGCGAGGATAAATTCCAAATCAAGCAGAGATTCGTAGGGGCGAGCGGCGGCTGGCCCAAATCCTGAATGTGGAAATGCGGACGGCTCACAGAGTCGCCCCTACACAGTTCTTATTTTGTGGATTCTCATGAATAAACTGGGTCGAACAAGGATTAACTCATGACAAGTTACGACTACCCCGATGCCCTTGAGAACATCGATCGAGAAATCAACCTCTGGGCACAGCTCAAGACCGAAACCGGCGCCGTCGGCGTGAGGGACAAAGTGACGGAAATCAATGCCCTGATCGCCGAGAAGCTGGCCGAGCTGCGCGCTTTGCCCGATGATCCCGCTTTGCAAGCTAAAGAACCCGACGACCTGGACGGCATTCGCGCGCTGCGCCCGGCTGGCGTCCGCCGCCAATGGACGAGCCTGCCGGAAGAGACCTACCGCGACCGAATCGAAGGGGCGATCACGGGGCGCTTCGCCGGCTGCGTCTTGGGCTCAATCGTCGAATGCTGGGAGATCGACAAGATGGAGCGCTGGGCTTCCTACAACGGCGAGGCCTTCCCGCCCGTGGATTATTGGAAGGAGGCCGAGCGTCCCAACGATCTGAAGTATCGGACCTGCCTGCGCGACACCTTCACGCGCTCCAAAATGGACGGCGTACCCACCGATGACGACATCATCTATACGCAGCTGGGCATGCTCATCCTGGAAGATTATGGTCCCGACTTCAGCGTAGACGATGTCGGCGCCGCCTGGATGAAATACCTGCCTCACGCGGCGACGGCGGAAGGGGTGGCGCTCAGGAATCTGCGCGCTGGCCTGCCGCCTACGCAGGCCGCTATCGTGGATAATCCATTCATGTTCTGGATCGGCGCCGATATCCGCTCCGATCCCTGGGGTTATGCCGCGCCCGGTTATCCCGAGAAAGCCGCCGAGTTCGCCTGGCGCGATGCCACCATCAGCCATCGGCGCAACGGCATCTACGGCGCCATGTATTTCTCCGCCGTTATCGCGGCCGCCTTCGCCAGCGGTGATCCGCTGGGGGCGCTGGAAGCGGGCTTGGCGGAGATTCCAGCCGATTGTCTGCTGGCGCGCGAAGTACGCTGGGCGCTGGACGCGGCCGGCGACATCAACGACTACCGCGAGGCGCGCGCCGCCGTCGACAGCCGCTTCGCTGGCATGCACAGAATTCACACCATCAACAATGCCGCGCTGACCATCTGGGGCTTAACCATCGGCGGTGATGATTTCACCAAGGTCATCAGTGAGACGGTGGCGATGGGTCTGGACAACGACTGCACCGCCGCCACCGCCGGCAGCATCTTCGGCGCNNGGTCTATTCCTACATCATCGGCGTCGAGACCTTCGCCCTCGATGATATGTATGACCGCTACACCGCGCTGGCGCAGAACGTGCTGGCGAGCGCTTAGGGCGAATTGCCGGGCAGCGTTTTGCAAACGGTGTGCGTGAGGATAAATTCGTACCAAGCATGGCTTCGTACGGGCGAGCGACGGTCGTCCCTACATGGCTCCCGAAAAAGAGAGCCTCTGGAATCTCTGCTATAATCCCCGCAATCATCGAGCTACAGGACAGCACCATGCCCATCATCGCCAAGGGACGCTGGTTCATCGACGAAACGGGACGGACGCGCATCCTGCACGGCGTCAACCTGAGCGGGAGCAGCAAGGTGCCGACCGAACCGCTCGGATACAGCCACCTGCCGAACAACCTGGACGAAAAACGCAGCGTCTCCTTCATCGGTCGCCCATTTCCGCTGGAAGAAGCCGATGAGCACTTCGGCCGCCTCAAGCACTGGGGGCTGGACTTCCTGCGCTTCCTCGTCCCCTGGGAGGCAATCGAGCATGACGGGCCGGGCATATACGATGAGGCCTATCTCGACTACCTCGAGGCGGTGCTGGAAAAGGCGCTGGAATACGAGATCGACCTGTTCATCGACCCGCACCAGGATGTCTGGAGTCGCTTCTCCGGCGGCGATGGCGCGCCCGCCTGGACCTTCGAGGCGGCCGGCATGGATGTCGACCGCTTCCATCCAACCGGCGCCGCACTGTTCCATCGAGAGCAGCCCGATGATTTTCCCCAATTGATGTGGGCGAACAATTATTACCGTTTCGCCGCCTTCACCATGTTCACGCTTTTCTTCGGCGGTCGCGCCTTCGCGCCGCGGCTGCTGGTCGATGGGCTGAACATTCAGGATTATCTGCAAGCGCACTACGTGAACGCTTTCGCTCAGGTGGCGAAGCGCATCAAACATCTGCCAAACGCGCTCGGCTTCGACACGATGAACGAGCCGCATTTCGGCTTGATCGGAGTGCCTGATCTGCGCAGTTTGGATCATCTGCCCTTTCAGCGCGGGGTGATGCCGACGCCGGCGCAGGCGATCTTTCTCGCCAACGGTTTTGCGCAGGATTGTCAGGATTTCGGCTCGCCTCTGCCAAGTCTGCCGCCCTTGAAGGTCGAGACAGTGCGGATCGATCCGCAGGGCGCCAGCGTCTGGCGGGAGGACTGCGCCGATGTTTGGCGGACGCAGGGCGTTTGGGATGTGGATAAAGACGATCAGCCGCGTCTGCTGCGCCCGGGTCATTTCGCCCGCGCCAATTTTACCCAGGACTTCCTCAAGCCCTTCATCGAGCGCTTCGCCGCCGGCATCCGCGCGGTCATGCCTGAGGCGCATATCTTCCTCGAAGCCGAGCCATTCGCGCCGCCGCCGCGTTTCGCTGAGGGCTGTAAACTGGTCTACGCGCCGCATTTTTACGATGGCATGACGCTTTTCACCCGCCGCTTCAATCCGCATCTCAACTTCGACCTGTTCAGCTTGCGGCCACTGATCGGCGAGGGGGATATCAGAGATTACTTCGGCAAACAGTTTGGCCGCTTTCGCAGTTTCGCTGACGAGGCATTGGGTGATGTGCCGATCGTGGTAGGCGAATTTGGCGTGCCCATCGACTTGAACGGGGCAGCGGCCTACCGCAGCGGCGATTTCTCGCAGCAGGCGCGGGCGCTGGATTATAATCTGTGCGCGCTCGATGATCATTTGCTGAATTACACGCTCTGGAACTACAGTCCGGACAATCGCAACGAGCGCGGCGATCACTGGAACGGCGAAGACCTGTCCATCTTCAGTCGCGACCAACAGAGTGACCCAACCGATACCGACTCCGGCGGCCGCGCTACCGCCGCAGTCGTCCGACCCTACGCCAGGAAAGTCGCCGGCGAACCGCTGAATATGCGCTTTGACATGAAGCGCGGACTCTTCACCTTCAGTTTCCGCCATGATAAGGGCGTGACTGAGCCAACCGAGATCTTCGTGCCCAATTCGCAGTACCCCGATGGCTACCGCGTCGAGGTCAGCGATGGCGAATTCGAGCTGCGGCGCGCCGAGCAGCGCCTGCTCTATCGTCACAGCGACAAAGATATGCCGCATATGGTCCGCGTCATTTCAAATAGTCCAGCGCCGGCCGAGCTTTCGCCTTATGACAAGCTGGCGATCGTTGGCTTGATTGTGGCTTTGCTGTTGTATCTGCTGGGGCGGGCTGGGAAGAAGGAGGAGTGACCAATGCGCAAATCGGGACTATTCAGCCTGTTTGCTTGCCTGTTCCTCACCCTCACCGCAACAGCGCAAGACCCGTCCCAATACGAAACCATCGCGCTCCAACGCGCCGACACTGCCCTCGTCGCTGACTTCTACCCCGCGGCAGCCGACGCGCCGGTCATCATGCTACTGCACATGCTCAACAGCAATCGCGCCGCCTGGGAGCCGCTGATCCTCGATCTGCTCGCGGCCGGTTACGCCGTGCTCAACATCGACATGCGCGGGCACGGCGAATCCGGCGGGACGCGCGATTGGGACGAAACAATTAATGATGTGGCTGTCGGCTGGGCGGGCTGGCTCGCTGTAGGCGAGCGCGTTGGCGAAAGTGGGCTGGCGATCATAGGCGCCAGCATCGGCGCCAATGTTGCGTTGATTAGCTGCGCCGAGGTTGAGATCTGCC
>JAAXID010000264.1 GCA_012270545.1 Anaerolineae bacterium
TGTCGATCTTCACCTGGGTTGGCGTCTTGACCAGCTTGTATTGCTTGGCGATGACGGAGAGGCGGTTGATGTGGCTGTCAGCGCCGACCTTGGTCGCGCGCATGATGCCGGCCCCGGCGATGCAGAAGGAGCCGGAGAAGACCTCATCTTCGGGCACTTTGCCGATGGCGTCCGATTCGCCGGTCAACTGCGACTCGTCCATCTCGAGCGAGTCAGCGCGCAAGACGACGCCATCGACGGCCAGGCGGTCGCCCGGTTCAATGCGGATGATCTCGTCCAGCACCACGCCGCGCATCGGCACATCGACCCATTCGCCAGCGCGCAGGCAGCTCACCGTCTGCTCCGCCAGCGCCGCCAGCTGATCCAGTTGCCGCTTGGCGTTGAATTCCTGGATCATGCCGAAGAAAGTATTGGAGACGACGCTGAAGCCGGCGAAGAAGGCGGTGGCGTAATCGCCCAGCGCGATGACGATGATCAGCATCGTACCCAGGACGATGTTGAACAGGTTGAGCACGTTCTCGCGGAAGATGTTCCAGTAGCTGCGGCCGACGCGCGCCTCGAAGTCATTGGAGTCGCCGCGGCGAATGCGTTCCTGGACGTCGTGCGCACTCAGCCCGACGATGTCTTCGTTTTCGTCTCTGGCACGCTCAAGTGTCGCTTGCATGTGGCCCGGTCGTGATCACATAATTGCCTACGAATTATACGCAGCTTCTCGTCAATCGATGTATCTCGCGGATGATACAGCGCGAAAGGCTTGCGGGATACGGGCGATATCGATTTCACGACGTCTTGACCGGCGGGCTGCCTACCTGGTTTCACCCGCAGCTGTCGTGCTAGTTTGTTATTCTCCTGTTACAGTTGAACAACTTGAGGAGCGAAACTTGAGGAACAGCCATGATTCAAATTGCCGAGATGCTGCCGCCGGTTTATTCGCCGCTTTGGGACTTGGTCGCCCAATGCGGCCTGAGGCATGCGGTCGGCGCGCTGGACTTCGCGGGACATTATGGCGCCAGGCCGCCTTGGAGCTACACATCGCTGCTGCGGGTCAAGAATGCTTATGAAGATCGCAGCTTCAAACTGGCGGTTATCGAAAGCCGGCCGCCGTTGACCAAGGCGAAGCTGGGGCTGCCGGGCCGCGATGAAGAGATCGACGCCGTCTGCGAGTTGCTCGACAACATGGGGGCGCTTGGTATACCGATCTGGTGCTACGAGTGGATGCCGGTGCTGAACTGGCTGCGTACCTCGACGACGATCCCTTCGCGCGGCGGGGCGCTGGTCAGCGGCTACGATCACAGCCAGATGCTTGACGCGCCACTAACCGAATACGGCGAAGTGAGCGAAGTGCAACTCTGGGAGAATCTTCATTATTTCCTAGAGCGCGTCATCCCGGTGGCGGAAGCTGCGAGCGTCAAGCTGGCGATGCATCCGGACGATCCGCCGTTGTCGCCGATCCGCGGCTTGGGGCGCATCATGCGGAGCGTCGAGAATTTCCAGCGTCTGCTCGATCTCGCACCCAGCGAGATGAACGGCATCGCCCTCTGCCAGGGAAATTTCACGCTGATGACGGATCACCTGCCGGGGGCGATTCGACGGTTCGGCGACAAGATCTTCTTCGCGCACATGCGCGATGTGGCGGGAACGTCGGAGAGATTCGAAGAGACTTTTCACGATGCTGGGCAGACGGACATGGTCGCTTGCATGCGCGCCTATCGCGACATCGGTTTCGACGGCGTGCTGCGTCCCGACCACGTGCCGACGATGGCGGGCGACAGCAATGACCAGGCCGGGTACTCTTCGATCGGGCGGCTCTTCGCGATCGGCTATCTCAAGGGGATTCGGGAAGTGGTGTATCAGGCGGATCATCCCGCCTAGGCTTGCGCTCTCCAGCCGGAATCGTACCGGTAGCGTCATGGAAGTCTTGCCCGCGTTTGAGCTTCAACTCGTGATCGTCGATCGTGAATACGGCGATCACGGCACTGAGCGCGCAAGCGGCGGCGCCTATATACATCAAGATGTTGAAGGTTGTAACAAAGGATTGTCGAACAATCTGGTGGAGGCGCTCTCGCTCTTCGACTGTTAGCCAATCCGGGATATCCGTCTCGACGAGGGCGCCAGCATGCGCAGCCAAATGTGACTGCGCCTCCGCCGGCAAGGATCTGACGTAGGCGTCATTCATCAGCAGTTGGCCGAACCAGGTGATCGCCAGTCCGCCCAAAATGCCGACGACAAGAACTTGTCCCACACGTGTCATGGTGTGATTGACGCCGGATGCGATGCCGGCATTATTCTCTGGCGCCGAAGCCATCGCCGCCATCGTAAGCGGCGCGAAGGACAGGCCAAAGCCGAAGCCAAAGAGAAGCACCGGCAGGAAGAAGGTGCCAAAATACGCGGATTCGCCCGCGGTAACGCCCACATTGCCGAAGGCGAGAAACCCCACAGCGACAATGACTAATCCCAGCGCCATAGGCACTCGAGGTCCGCGCCGATCCAAGAGGGGGCCCACAAGGCTGGACCCCAGCGTCGCTAATATTATCAACGGAATGATAGAGAGTCCGGTAAAGGTGGCGCTATAGCCTTGTACCTGGATCAAGTTTAGCGGCAAGTAAAGCAGCGCCGGTTGAATCACACCATGGAACACAAGGGAGATCATGTTCGAGGAGCTGAATGTGCGCGACCTGAACAGCCACAAGGGCAGAATCGCGTGCTTGCCTTCACGCTCATCCCGAAGGAACACGGCCACGGCGGCTATGCCACCAAGAATCGCCACAATGATGATTGGACTGCCAAAGCCAAAAGTTGAACTTTCGATGAACCCGAAGGTTATCCCGCCCAGACCGATGATGATCAGCAGCGCGCCAGAAATGCTCATCCGCCTTGGCAACTCTTTGTCATAGCTCTCGGGCACGTAACGCAGCAAAACAAGGGCAGCCAGAATACCCAAGGGGATATGAATGAGAAAGACGAGACGCCACATGCCAAGGTCAGTGACGACTCCGGCAAAAAAGGGCGCCAAGCCAGCCATCAGCACGGTGAACCCAGACCAGAGGCCTATCGCCCAGCCTTGACCCTTGCGACTGAAGTGGGCGGATACGATCGCCAGACTGTTGGGTACGATCATCGAACTGCCGACGCCTTGGGCCAGGCGTCCAGCAATCAATGAGGCTGTTGTCGTGGCTAAGCCGCAGACCAACGATGCCAGCCCGAAGAGCATAATGCCGATCAAACAGACGCGGTTGCGCCCGTAGTGATCGCCCATTGATCCCGTCACCACGATAAGCGACGCTTGCACCATCACATAGGCGTTGGGGATCCAAATGAGATCGGCGCCGCGCGCGCCCAGTTCGCCCTGAATAGTCGGCAGCGCTATGTTCAGCGACGAACTGGCGACAAACGCCATGCTCGCGGCGGAAATGGTGGCGAAAAGCACGCAGAAGCCGGTGAACCTGCTTCTTGGGCTGTATCGCATTGATGTCATGGCAATCCTATATCGGGTCAATTACAACGATCACATTTTGCATCATATCACGAATAGTGTATGAGAGGGGGTTCATGCACAAGTCAAGCAAGACAGCCTTGCTTGCCCGACTCCGGAACATCAGCTCCGCAGTTCGCCAAGCTCCTCTTCAAGCTCGGCGCGGCGTCTCGCGCTCGCCTCGCGCCCCGCTTCGAGCGCCCGCTGATAATGCGATTTCAGGTTCGCCTGGAATTCGTCCGAAGATACGGGCGAAAAGAAAGTGGCGAGCAGAGCGCCAATCACTGCGCCGATGCTCAAGCCAACGAGCAAACTCAGAAATTTACGCATTGTCCAGTTCTCCCGGCGCTCCAACTCGCGGCGCAACCCGGCAATTCATGCTTGCCGCGAATTGACTGCCATGTTTCTCGTCTCATGGCAGGCGACATTCACAACAGAAAGAGCATTGGCGGCAAGGCGATAATGATGCCGAAAACACCGATGCCGAAGGGCAAGGTGACGAAAAGCAGGCCACCAGTGGCGAGAGCGATGAGACCGCCATCGCGACAAAAGCGTTCCCATTTCCGCGTGGACGGGCTGTGGAATACCCGGCGGAACCAGGGAATCTCGCCGAAGCTGTTCCAGACGAGCGCGTCGCGAAAGAGCAGGTGAACGCCTACATACCACCAGAATGACGCGACACAGATCTGAAGGATCCACATAGCTCGTTTCCATCGATCGACTATAGGCAACATTTTAGCGATTATTTGCCGCCTGTCTACATTTGTGCGCTTCGGCGCGCGCATGAGCGATCGCCAGTCCGATGGCTAGAGGACGGAGGCAGGATCGATGTCGATGCGCCAGCCGGGCTGCGGCGAGAGTTCCCGCAGCGCCGCCCGCGGATCGGGAGCGCGCAGCAGCAGATGCCAGCGATACCGCCGGTCGATGCGCGTGTAGAAACAGGGCGCGGGCCCGATGATTGAGCTGCCGCTGAGATCGCGCTCTCGTAGAATTTGGCGCAGGCGTTTCGCTGCGAATTCTGCCTGCTGCCGCGCCGTTTCCGGCTTGGTGTAGCTGAATACAATCCGCGCCAGACGCCGATACGGGGGGTAGCCCAGTTCCCGGCGGTAGCGGCTTTCGCGCTCAGCGAAGCCAGCGTAGTCATGCTGCGCCGCCGCCTGTATGACGTAATGCTCCGGTTGATAGGTCTGCAGGACAACTTTCCCCCCCAGCACACCGCGACCGGCGCGCCCGGCGACCTGGGTTAATAGCTGGAAGACTCGTTCACCGGCACGATAATCGGGCAAGGCCAAACCAATATCGGCGCTGACGACGCCGACCAGGGTGACCAGCGGCAGGTCTAAGCCTTTGGCAATCATCTGCGTGCCAATGAGCACATCGGCTTCTCGCTTAATGAACTGGTCCAGAATTTCAAAGTGCATCTGCGGCGAGCGCGCGCTGTCTACATCCCAGCGCAACGCGCGGGCGGCGGGGAAGCGCTCGAGCAAGACTTCATCCACTTGCTGCGTGCCGGCGCCGAAGTAGCGAATGCGCGACGAGCCGCAGGCGGGGCAAGTCCCTGGTGGCGCCGCCTTATTGCCGCAGTGGTGGCAGTGCAGCGAATGCTCAATCCGGTGGTAGGTCATCGGCGTATCACAGCGGGCGCATTCAAGCGTGTAACCGCAATCGCGGCAGAAGACGTAGGTCGCTTGTCCGCGCCGATTGAGCAGCAGCATTGCTTGTTCGCCGCGCTCCAGCACATCAGCCAGGGCGCGCTGCAATTCGCGGCTGAACATGCTGGTGTTGCCGGCGCGCAGTTCGGCCCGCATGTCAACTATCGAGACCGGCGGCAAGGGGATGGTGACGGCGTCGGCTCTGTCTTCCCGGTAGCGCGCTTCGACGCCGAGGCGATGCGCCTGCTGCTGAATTCGCCGCCGATGGCCCATGATGCGCTCGGGCAAGTGGAGATAGGCAAAGTGACCGCGCTGCGCGTGATACCAAGTCGCGAGATCGGGCGTGGCGCTGCC
>JAAXID010000202.1 GCA_012270545.1 Anaerolineae bacterium
GATAGCCCATCCGCGATCGACGCTGGGACATCTACCACGTCCCAATTGTCGAAGAGGAAGCCGAGGACGGGAAGCGGGGTAATCGTCGCAGTGGCTGTTGGTGGTGGTGGCGTCGTGGGCGTCGCCGTCTGTGTGGCCGTCGGGCTGGCGGTCGGTGGCAAAGTCAAAGTCGGGCTGGCGGTTGGCGCGGGTGGCGCCGTATCTATCGGGCTCGGCAACTCGGTCGGAACAGACGTATGTGTTGGCGGACTGGTCGCGCTAGGAAGGGGCGTCGCGCTGGGCTGGCTGAGCGCGCTGCATGCGCTCAGAAGCATCGCGATGATTGAAATAACCGCGCGTCGCTTATTGACTTTGAAAATCATGGCGAACACCGAGGTTTTTTACGCGATTCTGGCTGTTGTCCGACCATAAGGGCTGCGCGAACGGAGAAGTGTGGCGGTCATCAGCACGACTCTACATCAAGGAGCGCCGCAAACGATTTCAATCTTCATTGGTATCGCTTGCATCCTCTGTCGCCTTTCGCTTTTCGACTTCAATATCGCGACTTCTGACCACGGGCGGCTCGCCCAATACCAGTTCCAAGACCTCGTTCATATCCTCGACGAATGTGATCACGACATCGCGTCTGGCTGTCTTGGGCAGGTCGTGCAGGTCCTTCTGGTTATCTTTCGGCAGGATGATATGCGGGATGCTGCGGCGGCGGGCCGCCAATATCTTTTCCACAACGCCGCCCACTGGCAGGATATGACCTCTCAGTGTAATCTCGCCGGTCATGGCGTATGCGGCGCTGGCCTGGCGCTCGGTAAATGCGGAGATCAATGCCGTTGCCAGGGTGATGCCGGCCGATGGTCCATCCTTCGGCACCGCGCCCTCCGGCATATGCACATGAAGATCGTAATTCTCGAAGTCGTCGGCGGGCAAGTCAAACTCGTTCGCCCGCGCGCGCAGATAGCTGAGGGCGATGTGCGCCGATTCTTGCAGCACATCACCCAGCTGGCCCGTCAGCATCAGGTTGCCTTTGCCGGGCACCAGCGACACTTCGACCGTCTGAATCTCACCGCCATTAGGCGTCCAGACCAGGCCGCTGACGATCCCAATCGCATCGTTGCGATTGACTTTGGAGTCAAGCATCTGTGGCGGACCTAGGTGCTTTTCGATGATCGCTGGTGTGATTCGCTTTGGAAAGCCGCGATCCGAGGCGACTTGCCGGGCGATTCTGCGGCACATTCTGGCGATCTCGCGCTCGAGATTTCGAACGCCGCTTTCATAGGTGTAGTGCCTGATGATGTGCTGCAGCGCTGCTTTGGAGAATCGGATGCCGGCATCGGCGATGCCATTCGCTTCCAGCTGTTTGGGGATCAAGAACCGGCGCGCGATTTCGATCTTCTCTTCTTCGGAGTATCCCTTGAATTCGATGACTTCGAGGCGATCTTCCAGCGCTTCCGGAATCGAGTACAGATCATTTGCGGTGGTGATAAAGGTCACCTTGGACAAGTCGTAGGGCACTTCCAAATAGTGATCGACGAAGTTGACGTTTTGCTCGGGATCGAGCACTTCGAGCAGCGCCGCCGCCGGATCACCGCGGAAGTCCGAGCTCATTTTATCGATTTCATCGAGTATGAATACTGGATTCACCGTTTCGGCGCGTTCCATCTGCTGAAGGATCCGGCCGGGCATGGAGCCGATGTAAGTGCGGCGATGTCCGCGAATCTCCGCTTCGTCACGAACGCCACCGAGGCTGATGCGCAGAAACTTGCAGCCGAGCGCGTCCGATATGCTCTTTCCCAGCGAGGTCTTGCCCACCCCCGGCGGTCCAACAAAGCACAGAATCGGGTTCTTCATTTTCTCCTTCGCCAGTTTGCGCACAGCGATATGTTCGATAATTCGCGCTTTGACCTTGGACAAGCCGTAGTGCGCGCGCTCGAGAATATCCTCGGCATTCTTCAGGTCGAGGTTCTCCTCGCTGAGAACATTCCAGGGCAGGGTCAGGAGACGGTCTAGGTAGGTGTGAATCACGCCGGATTCGGGCGACATCGGCGGAACGACACTCAGGCGCGACACTTCTTTCATCGCCTTTTCTTGCGCTTCACCCGGCAGATTCGCCGCGCGGATTCGTTCAGAGAGTTCGCGCATTTCTTGCTGGAAAATGTCGCCATCACCCAACTCTTGCTGGATGACGCGCATCTGCTCGCGCAGGTACATCTCGCGCTGATTGGCGGCGATCTCGTCCTGCAAGCGCGCATGAACCTCATCGTGGATTTCATTATCACGCAGATCGGACGTGAGCAGCACGGCCAGCAATTCCAGGCGCTTGGCGACATCCTCAAGTTCCAGCAGTTGCTGTGAATCTTCAGGCGCCAGCGGCAGAATTGAGGCGAGCGAGTCACATAGCTGTCCCGGATCTTCCAGCGACAAGATATGCTTGACGATGCTTTCCGGCACCGCCTCATTGTACTGGCTGCTGTGTTTGAAGAGCTCCTTAAGCGCTGTCGACAATGATTCGAGCGTCTGGGGCTCGACGGCTTCTTCGGCCATGGCGCAGGCTCTAGCTATTGGATAAGCGCCCCGCTGGCGGACCTCAAGAATCCGTACACGTCGCCTGCCTTGTGCGAGAAGCTGAACACAGTCATCCGCGATTTCGGTAGTTTTTCCCGGCGCGATTTCCGTGCCGACGGCATGTATCTCGTCAATGAGAGACTGGGCGCTTTTCTCGCTGCGAATCTTGCATGCGATCAGGGTTGTCGCTTGCTCGCGCGCGAACGCAGCCGCCTTGATCTGAGCCGCTGTTGTTAGCGGGATCAGGCTTAGCACGCTTGGAAAGAGAACCTGGGCGTTCAATGGCAGCAAGGGGAGCTCGAAGACGCCGTCGGCGCGCGCCTCCGCATTGTTGATTCTGTCGAAGTCCAATGTCGCGTCTGCTGCCAACGTCGCTCTACTTCATCTGATGCGAATGAGGGACGAGCTAGTGTAGCGCACTTCCATGCCAAAAGTAAGACCTTCTGGCTAGTACGCTTTCGTTTCGATATACGTGTAAAGTCTTCAGACGCATTGGGCTTCCTAACCTCGGAGCGGCGTGGATTCGATCTGGACTTGCCCGTAATGGAGCCCGTCAGTAGACTTTAGTTGCCTTGGAATTGCACGGGAAAACTTTGCATGCGTCTGTCTCGAATGGTTACGCTGCCGGCTGCCGCCCTCGGGATCGTCCTTGTCTTCGTGGCAGGAAACATTCTACTCAGGCCGCCCGCCCCCCTCATCATTGAAGCCGGTTTCGACCGTCCGTCAATAAGCCCCAATGCCGATGGCGCCGACGACATCGCTGTTTTCGACTACCGCCTCTCTCGCCCGGCGACGATCAGCCTGTCTTTGTTTTCGGAGGAGGGCGGGCGCTTCTATTTCCGCGAGCGCCAAGCGCGAGACGACGGCGAATACAGTGTGCTCTTCAGCGGCGTGGTGGACGGGTTTGTTCACGAAGGCGAAACGGTCTACGGTCAGATCGAGCGGCGCCTGATTCCAAATGGCAATTACAGTTGGCTGCTGGAAGCTGAGGCGGATGATGGCGCTTCGATGAGCGAGAGTGGTACGCTGCTGGTCGAGCGAGGCGATACGCCTTTGCCAATCATGTCGGAGTTTACAGTTTCGCCCAATGTGTTCTCGCCCAATCAGGACGGCGTCGCTGATCGCGTTAGCATCAATGTATATCTGGAAAAGGATGTGGAGCGCCTCGATGTCTATCTCGTGGGAACAGATGGGGTACGCATTCCGATCTCCGCCCGCGTGGAAGAGCGTCAGTACGGTGAAGCGGGACGTCATCTCTTCGATTACGAAGGCGGCATAGACCTTGGCGTAGATCCGCCGCCGGATGGCACATACCGCGTGGTGGCACTGGCGCAGGACCTTGTTGGTCAACGAATCAGGGTGGAAGGCGAGCTCACCATCGTGACGGGTGGGAAGCCCTTCGCGGAAATCAAGCCGCAAGCGCCCGGCGTCGATGTCGCCTTTGGCGTGCAACCCTTTGCTGAAAAGTGGTTTTCAAATGCTGATAGCCTTGGCGTTCCCTTGCCACAACCAGAGGACAGTTTATCGCTGGCCTATTCTCAGCAGATCACTGTGCCCTTGGGCGATGTGCTGGTCTTTCGTCTGACCGTCGAAAACTACGGGCCTGTGCCGATACGCACAAGCGGTCCGGCGCCGGGGACCGTGTATCAGCAAGATCAATTGGCGGGCACGCTGGGCTTCTTTGATGAATCCGGCGCTTGGCGGGTCGGCGTTCAATGCGAAACCTCAATCTCCAGTTTTCCTTATCGCTGGGCAATCGCACGGGACGACATCCTGCAAGCAGCCTATGACGAGGCGAGCGAAAACACCTATCGCTACCTTGCGCCCGGTGAACGGGCGGTGGTTTGGGGCGGCATCCGCATGACCGAGGTCAAGGCGCGCAATCCACAGAATTGCTGGGCTGGCCTTATCCACGAGGACGTCGCGATAAGTCTGCGCAACAATCACGTCGGCATGCGCTCGATCATGATTGTTGATCCGCAAGGTGGAGCCGCAAGTTGACGGCTTCTGGAGACGCCTCGAAGACTGATCTGGCGGTTGTCATCGTCACCTGGAACAACGCTGATATCATCGCCAATGCGCTGCGCAGTTTGCTCGACGACTTGCGAGACAGCGACCTTCGATACGAAGTCTGGGTGGTCGATTCCGCTTCAGACGACCAAAGCGCGGACATCGTAGGCCACGAATTCCCCGCAGTCCATCTGATTGAGAAGGAAGCGAATATCGGCTTCGCGGCGGCGAACAATCTGGCGCTGAGAAAGCTCGGTTTCGGTAGCACCGCTCTTCCATCGGCGATGCCCTCCGCTGTTTATCTGCTGAATCCGGACACGATCACCCATCCAGGCGCGACCAGGGGGCTGTACGATGCGCTGATGTCGCTGTCCGATGTGGGCGTGGTGGGCGCGAGGCTGAGTTTCGCCGATGGCAGTTTCCAGCACGGCGCCTTTCGCTTTCCCGGTCTTCGACAAATTTGGGCTGAGCTTTTCCCGACCCCAGGTCGACTTATCGATGGCGGCTTCAACGGTCGATATCCGCGCGCCTGGTATGCCGGCGCAGAAGCGTTTGCGGTGGACTTCACCCTTGGCGCTACCATGATGCTCAAGCGCGAAGTTATTGAGCGGACCGGCATGTTTGACGAAGACTTCTTCATCTATTGCGAAGAGATCGATTGGTCCTGGCGCATCAGGAAACGGGGCTGGCGTATTCTGTGCGTGCCGACGGCGCACGTGACGCATATCGGCGGGGGGAGCACATCCCAAGCTCGCCCCAGCAGTCTCATCCATTTATGGAAAAGTAGGCTATTATTGTATGAGAAACATTATCCGAATTGGAAACGCTGGTTGGCGCGCCAGTTAGTGATTCTGGGGATGCGGCGCAAAATGCGCAATTTGGGCGCGGCCGATGCCGACTTGTGCGCAGCCTGCCAGACGGTCATCGAGATGGCGAAAGCATGACGCACCTCACAGCCATCGTTCTAACCCATAATGAGTCCGAGCAAATCGCCGACTGCATCAAATCATTGAGATTCGCTGATCGTATCATCGTCTTTGACTCATACAGCTCGGATGACACCGTGGCGATCGCCCAAAGCTTGGGCGCCGACATCTTTCAGCATGAGTTTGTCGATTACGCTGAACAGCGCAACGCCGCGCTTGACGCCGCCGATGAGATGACGGATTGGGTGTTATTTGTGGACGCGGACGAACGCGTCACCGATTCGCTGGCGGAGGAGATCCGCCAGAAGATCAGGCTGCCGGATTACGCCGGCTGGCGAATACCGCGACACAACTACATCTTCGGCATATTGACCAAGGGGGCCGGCTGGTATCCCGATTATCAAACGCGCTTGCTGCGTGTGGGGCAAGCCTACTACGATACGCGGCGCAAGGTGCACGAAGTGGTGAGGCTCTTCGGCGAAGAAGGCACCATTCGCCATCCGCTGGTTCATAACAACTATCGGGATCTGGAACAATTCAAGGACAAGCAGGAGCATTATGCGCGCTTTGACGCGCAAAGTTTATTTTCGCAAGGTGTCCGCCCCAAGCAGCGCAATCTGGTCCTGCAACCGCTGCGTCAGTTCTATTGGCGCTTCGTCACGCTGGGTGGCTATCGTGATCGCTGGCACGGCCTCCGGCTGTCGCTCTTGATGGCCTGGTATGAATATCGCAAATACCAGGCGCTGGCCGCTATGTGGCAAAAATAGAAGTGGGCTCGCCTCTGATTATCGCTGCGCGCCCCGTCTCTAGAGCGGGATTAGAATGCCATAGCCGCCGCTATCCCGCCGATAAAGCACGTTGATCCGCTCGCTTTCGGCATTCATGAACATGTAAAAACTGTGGTCGAGCAGCTCCAACTGTTCGATCGCCTCTTCTTCGTTCATCGGCATCATTTCCACCTGCTTGCGGCGGTGTATTTCGGCGGTTGCATCAGCGTCTTTCGCTTCATCCGCGCTGAAGTCCGGCAAGTCCTCGGCGAGGTTGAGTTCGGCGACCGTTGCCCGATACTTGTCGCGCACCTTCTGATTCTTGGACTTCCGCTTGCTCTTGAAGCGATCGATTTGCCGATGCAGTTTGTCCACCGCCTTGTTGATGGCGAAGCGAATCGTATCGCGATTCTCGATGTCCATTTTTTCTTCCGCGCGCAAGATGGCGCCACGCGCGTGCTGCACAGTGATCTGCGCGATGGCGAGGTCGGCGCCGCGATGCGTGCGGATAATCGAAAGTTCGACGCCAACGTTGGAGATGTTGGGCAGGTAACGATCGAGCTTGTCGACTTTCGAACGGGTGTAATTCTCCAGCGCTTCCGAGATCTTGATCCCATCTCCATGAATACTGATATTCATCATTCACCTCCTGGCGAAACCACAGGGTTTTAAGCGTGGCTGATCGCGATTGCATAGATCCTGTCAGCCCCTTTTGCTCTGAGGGCGCTGGCGCATTCGCGAAGGGTTGAGCCGGTCGTAATCACATCATCGACGAGCAAGATCGAAAGTGCTTTAACTTCCTCACTCGCCTCAAAGGCATTTTCTACATTCTTACGCCGCTCCAGCTGCGACAGTAAAGCCTGCTGTTTCGTATCGCGAACCCGCTTGAGGCAATCCGCGCGGACCGGAATGCCCAGCGCAGACACCAGATGCCCGCTCAATAGGGTAGACTGATTATAGCCTCTTTCGGCTTCCCGCTCGGCGAATAGCGGCACCGGCACAATAACATCAATTTGCCAGTTCCGCTCTAACAGCGCCACAATCAGTCGCGCCGCCAGCCTTTCAGACAGCTCCGTGGCGTCGTTGTATTTGAAAGCTTGAACGGCATTTTGCAGAACGCCGCGATGCTCGCCCGTGGCCAACGGCGCATCCAGCTCTTCACCCTCTTCTGGGAGTGTCTTAAGGTGCGCCTCAATTGGCAGCTGCTCCAGCTCATGAAGGCAGCCGGCGCAGAAGCGGAAATCAACCCGACCGCAATTGCCGCATGTCGGCGGAAAGATCAGATCCTGCAGCCAGTTTGCTGCCCGTTCCGCGCATCGTTCCAGCCATTGTATCTTGCTGTCAATGGATGTGACATTTGCTGACATTCGCATATTTTACCAGGGCGATACCGTCGTTGTCTTTGCTTCGATTCTAGCACAAAAGTCTCTTGCTTCTGCTAGTGCGGCGCCTATCGCCATGGTCGGCGACTGTCAAGCATCGCTCGATATTGCTGATGTGAATATGGCTTGCCAAGATATTGATGGAAAGTTTTGTTAATCGATTCGTGCTATATTTGAAGAGGCGGCTAAAGATCGATATAGATCTGGCGGGGAGGTAATCATCTCATTCGAGAGACTGAGTCGCGCCGGCTTGACCTTTTACCGCAATGAAGACTGGCCTGAGCTTCGGCACGGTATTTTTACGCGCCGCGGCGGCGTCAGCGAGGCGCCTTGGCGTTCGCTGAATATGGGCGCGTCCATCGGCGATGATTTAGCTGCCGTCCAAGAAAACCATGCTCGAGTTTACCGGGCCGCCGATGTAAATGGGGAGCGCGCCATAAGCTGTTGGCTAGTGCATAGCGTCGATACGCTGGTCGTGACCGAATGCAGACGACGCAATGGCAATCTGCAAAGAGCCGACGCTATAATCTCCGACCAGATTGATACGCCGCTGGTTATGCGCTACGCCGACTGCGTGCCGCTGCTCTATTACGACAGAGCGAAGCGTGTCATTGGGCTCGGACACGCGGGCTGGCGCGGCACAGTGAAGGGCATGGCGTCCAATGTGGTTCATATGATGCAAAAGACCTTCGGCTGTCGATCAGCGGATATCGAGGTGGTCATCGGTCCCGCTATTTCACGGCGCAACTACCGCGTGGGCGAAGAAGTGGCCAGCCAAGCGGACGCGTATTTTGGTGAGAAGGCTCGCGTGATATGGCGCGATCCCGTCGATGGATCGCCTTATTTTGATCTCTGGCGCGCCAATCGACTGGACTTGGAACGCAGCGGCCTTAGGAAAATTAAGGTGTTGGAAATCTGCACTCACGATAACACGGATGATTTCTATTCTCATCGCGCGGAAAAGGGTGTGACCGGTCGCTTCGCTGTGGTGATGTCCCTGTGACTATCAGCGACAATATCAAGCGTGTTGAGGATTGTATTGCCGCTGTCTGTGCCCGTGCCGATCGCGATCCGGCGGAGATTACACTGGTCGCGGTCAGCAAGCAGAAGACCGTAGCGGAGATCCTCGAAGCAGTTGAAGCCGGGTTGCAACACCTGGGCGAAAACCGCGTAGAAGAAGGTATGGGGAAGATTCCGCAAGTCAATGAGTTGGCGAGCGGCGGGGTCACCTGGCACATGGTCGGCCATGTGCAGAGTAGAAAAGCAAAACATGTCTTCCCGTACTTCGACATTGTGCAGTCCGTGGATAGCTTGAAATTAGCGAAGCGCTTGTCGCGCTTGGCGGGTGAGAGGAATCGCTCGCTCACCGCCTTTCTGGAGATTAATGTTTCGGGAGAAGCATCGAAATACGGACTTGCGGGTTACAATTGGTATCGAGACAATTCGATAAAGGACAGTTTATGGACTGAAGTTGCCCTGATTGCGGCCTTGCCGCATCTTGCGATAAAGGGTCTGATGACAATGGCGCCATTTGACGCGGAAGAGCAGGCAATCCGGCGCGTGTTTGCGGACTTACGCGCCCTCCGTGATGAAATGACCACCCAGCTTCAAGTCCCGCTGCCAGAGTTGAGTATGGGCATGACCAATGATTATCATATCGCTATTGAAGAAGGCGCCACGATGATTCGCGTAGGACGCGCGATATTCGGCGAACGAGTCTGATTAGGAAATCGGAAGAAAGGCAAACACTAAGATGAACCCCCTCTTTGCCGCCCTCTACTGGGCGCTGCAGGTATACCAATTGATCCTGCTCGCGCGCGTGCTGATGAGTTGGATACCCAATCTCGATCCCAATAACCCGATCGCTCGCATGCTCTATCAAGCGACCGAGCCGGTGCTGGCGCCAATTCGCAACGCGCTGCCGCCCCTGGGTGGGATTGATCTGAGCCCATTGGTGGTCTTCCTGGGCATCAGCGTATTGATGCAATTGGTGGTTTAGAACCGCGTCATCACGGCTCTCCGGATCTGGATCCGGCGGCGTCGGCCGGCTAAAGCCTGATCAGGATTCGACCACAGTTTTGGCAATTGACCAGCTCTTCGCCACGGTTGATCGCGGTGATGACGATGTAATTCTGTTCGATTCCACAGATTGTGCAGGCCTTCTCCTTCAGTACGGCAACGGGTCGATTGGACTTCGCCGCTCTCATGCTGTTGTAAGTTTGGAAGGCTTGCTGCGGAATCGCTGCCACTGAGGATTTGCGCCGCGTCAGCAACTGATTTACTGTATCGGTCAAGGTCTCTTTTTCGTCCAACAGTTCTTTGCTTTCCAGTTCGTGCTTCTCGCGCACCTGGCTGCAGCGCGCTTCCGTATCGTCCGCCTTGGCGCGAAGCTCATCCCGCTCTGACTTAAGCTTAAGCAATTCATCATCGAGCACAGACTTGCGTCTGGTCAGCGCTTCGACCTCCATCTGCATATCCTGTAGCTCTTTGGGGTTCGTAACTTCGCCACTGTATAGGCGGGTCTCAGCGCCTTGTCTTTTGTCGAGACCCGCGGCGATTTCCAATTCCATGTCACGAACGCGCGCCTCCGCCTCCTCCAGCGCCGCTTGCGCCTCCTCATCTTCGGCTTCTGCCTCCCGCAAGGCCGCATCGTCTTCCAGTTGCGCATTGATCGCCTTGATTCGTTTCGCCCGCTCAAGTATGTCAAGCTCAAGCACTTGGAGACGATATAGGGCAGCTACATCGGACATGTCCAGACACCTCGCAGAAAAGTTTGATGGATCGTCAGCGTATATAATAGCGCATGTTTGCCTCGATCGTTGAATGTATTTTGAACACTCGTCCAGGCTTTCCTTCTGTCGCCCAAGAGAGTAGCCCGCACCAGGCTGACAGATTGGGCTTGAGCGAACGCGAGGCGCAGATGTCATATTTGCTGGGGCTAAGCACTGAGCGTTCCGCAACGGTCATCGTTTTTGTGCTTCTCTTTGTTATGGCGAGTCGCGTCTCCGTTGATCCCGATATGTGGTGGCACCTTCGTCTCGGCGAGTACATCCTCAACACCGCTCAGCCCGTCTATGCCGATGTCTTTTCTCATTCGTTTGCTGGCGTCGCGCACCGGAACCACAGTTGGCTGGCACAGATTGTCATGCACGGCCTATGGCGCCTGGCGGGCCATCTGGGCTTGACGCTATTTGTTTCAACGCTTGCGACCGCCGGCATGGTCTTCCTGTATCGCGCGGGCAGGGGGGGCATTTACATGCAGGGCTTTGTGCTCGTCTTTGGCGCCGCCTGCGCGGCCGCCTTCTGGTCGCCGCGTCCGCAGATGTTTACATTTTGCTTCAGCGCGTTCCTGGTCTACCTGCTGCTCGATCTTAAACGCAATGGGCGGGATCGGCTCTGGTGGCTGCCGGTGCTGCTGTGGTTCTGGGGCAATTGTCACGGCGGCTACATTATTGGCTTCGTCCTGATTGGCGCCTTCGTGCTGGGGGAATGGCTCAACAGCGCGTTTGCCATTGGCGCTTCTCACATATCCCGCGGCAAGATTCGGAAACTTATTTGGATTACGCTGCTGTCGCTGGTTGTAATGCCGCTTAATCCGCTCGGGTTTGCGATATTCGCCGTCCCCGTTGACACGATCGGCATCAGCGGACTGCGTCATTACATTCAAGAATGGCAAACGCCTGACCTCAGCCAGCCCTACACTTGGGGCTTCATTATTCTGCTGCTCTTGCTCATTGGCGCCATGTTGGCGAGCCGCCGCCGTCTCGATGCGACGGAGTGTATCTTTGTCGCCGGGACATTTTGCCTGGCTTTGCTGTCCGGACGGAATCTTTCACTATTCGCTATTGCCACCGTACCCATCGCAACGCTTCACATCGACGAAGCGCTGAGGCGCCGGGGCTGGGCAATCCCGCGGCGAGCGCGTGAAACGCCACATCGGGTTATGCTCAATCTCGCTCTGATTGTGCTGGTTGCATTGGGCGCGTTGCTGCATTTGGAATACGTCTCGAAGGAAAACACCGCGGTGACTGCTGTTTCGCTGAATTGGCCAGTGGAAGCAGTCCGCTACCTGAATGTGTCTGCGCTCGAAGGCAACCTATTCAACAGCTACAACTGGGGCGGCTATCTCATTTACGCGGCGCGACAGCATCCAGTCTTCATCGATGGCAGGACAGACTTGCATCGCGACTTGCTCGCTGACTACGTCGCTGTTCAGGAATCGCCGGGCTGGCGCGAAATCTTTGCGAAATGGGATATCAGCATCGCTCTGATCGAATCAACAGGCCACCTTGTGGAGCAGCTTGAGGCCGCAGTCGATTGGCAGCGCGTCTATTCCGATGACATCGCCAGCATATTTGTGAGATCGTAGCCATGAAACGCGCCTATCGCGACCGCGCCTTGAGCCGTCTCTATGCGGATCTAGGGAGCGACGACTTTGATGTTCGCGAGTACGCTTTGTTTCAACTTGCGCTGATGCTTCGGCGAGCCAACGACGCGATGTCAACCTTGGGCGGCCAGCTCAAGCACGAGCAATTGTCGAGGGATCTGCTGCGCATTTCTTTGTCACCAGCGGATCAAGAGCGGATTGCGGCTCACCTCTTGCGCTTGATCTCGCGCTACACCGACAGTCGGGCCAGCGCGCTTTGGGCTTTGGGCGAAGTCTCGGGGGATATCGCTTTTGCCCCTGTTCTTTCCGCCATTGGGGAGCACGGTGACCGATTAGATGACGAGGCAGCGTTTCAAGCATGTCGGGCGCTGCGGCAGTGGCTGGCTCGGGACGAACTACACACGAGCCTGGTCGCTGAGCTGCTCGCCGATAATGGTCCTATGCTATGGCTAAGGCGCTGGTCTCGCTCCACCGACCGTCGTCTCGCTAGGAGCGCGAAGGCGGTTATTCGTATCGCCAAGGGACTGTCCGACTAACATGGTACGCCAGCGATGCTTGCCGGCGGCGAAAAGATGGCGCTCAAAAGCTCACCTGGCATGGTAAACGATGCGCCACGCGCGCTCTTATGATATGGCGACAATCTGAACTATAATGGAGGCGGGCGCGGACCAATGAGACGAGAGACGCGAGCATGTCTGACTTATTCGACAAGATCTCTACCTTGATCAATGCGCAGTTCAACGACTTGCTGGGCCGCAACCCGAGGTCGCCCCTCGCGCGCATCAAGTTAAACGCGGAAGAAACGGAGAAGAATCCCCAGCGGTCGGCGCATAGCTTGCGCTTGAGGCTCGAGGAAGCGATCGTGTACGAAGACGAACTGCAAGCGCGAATCGACGAACGCATGACTGATGTTGTCGAGCTGGACAAGCTGGTGGATGAGATGCTGCGCAGCGGTGACGAATATTCAGCGCAGCGCTTGCAAGGGCAGCTCAACATGAAGCAGCAGCATCTGACCATCGCCGAGTCGGAACTCCAGGACCACCGCTTGATGACGCGGCATCTAATGCAGGAACTTGCTACGCTCGAAATGGCTCTGGACAGCCAGGAACGGCGCCAGCGCAGTCAGCGCGCGCAAACCTCGTCTTCCACAAGAAAAACGCGCATCCCGATAGACGGCGTCGCCTCATCAGCGGGGCAGCGTGGAAACGTCAAGAAATCGATTTTGGATGCGGTGACCGACAAGTTTGACGAGACGCGAGCGAATCTGGAAAGCTTGTTGGACAGCTCACCGGCGCCGGAGAGACCGCTGCGTCCGAGTGGCCTTCAGCGATTCGAAATCGTGGACGAAGAGCCGGATCCGCGCAGGCCGAAGCCGCGCAAGAATGACGAGCCAGATATGAATGCGCGGCTGTCCCGGCTAAGCAAACCAGCCGAAGACGATTAATTGGGCGATCCGATGCGGCTAGACGGCGACAGCATGGGTCGCGTCCAGCGTCTCGATCAGATCCTGCATTGATCTTTCGATATGCGGGAAGCCCAGCCAGGCGCTCATCAACCCGAACAAGCCACCGGTGACGAGGCGGAATATCGGTTCGGTCTCACGCACGGGCCAGAACTCGAAGGGTGGGTAGCTCAAGAGTTGGCTGAACCCATCAAGCCCGACGGGACTCAATCCGACGACCAGATAAAGCCAGAATGGCAGGGGTCTGATCCGCCAGCGATAGCGTCGGTAGATCAGACCGCCGACGAATAACATTGTGTAAATGGCGAGGTCGCGCGCGCAGAGGCTCGTCTTGTAACCGATGGTTTCGTCGCCGATGAAGTGCCGGGCGGAGAATTGTTGGACCACGCTGAATTCGGCTAGTCCAGCGACCGTAGCGGGCGGGACGGGCGCCCGGCCGCCGTAAATGCTTGACCAAAACCGATACTGTTCCAAGAACGCTTCCGATTCGCTGGCAACTGTTTCGAAGGGCGCGTATCCGCTTTTGGCCGCGCCACGCGGGTAAAAGGCCTGTTCACCAAAGAGGAAGGGAGAACGAAAGGCGAATTGGTGACAGAACGGACTATAGAGCGTGTAAATGAAGTCCGCAGGACCACTCAGCCCGAGCTTTGCCAGCGTCGGTGCCAACCAAGGCAGGCTGATGTAAATCGCCAGCACAACTAAGCCAATTCGCAGCCAATTCTGTGCCAATCGAAGCAGCCACCGATTAATTTGCCTTGCCACGGATCTTAATGCCATTCGTAGTTTCGCTATCGATCAGACCTTCCTGCCTATATGGTCCAGATCCTGCCGCAGCTGTTCAAGGCGCGCCGGTCCATAATACAGACGTCGAATGCGCTGCTCGCCATCCAATACATAGGTCGTCGGCAATCCACGAACCTGATACAGCTTGGATATGGCTCCCTCCGGGTCCAGCAGTACATCATACGTGAGGCCCAGCTGACTAACCCAGTTGCGCACTGTCAATAAACTCTCGCCCGAATTCACCGCCAATACGCGCAGCTGCCCCGGATAGCTGTCGTAGAGCCGCTGAAGATCGCGCATTTCGCGCCGGCATGGCTGGCACCAGCTCGCCCAGAAGTTGATGATGGTGACTGTTCCGCGGACCTGCTCAAGCGCGAGCGTCCCGGCTGATGCTGTCGGAAGCGCAAAAGAGGGCGCCAGCGAATCGACTTCAGGCGCTGCGATTCGACCGCTCTCGCCAGAAAACCCGCTGAAATCGCCGCGCTGGGGCAATCCGGCGAGGATTAAGATGGCAAATGCCGCGCCCAGAGACAGGAACGCGGCAAGCAGCTGCGAGAGTCGCTTAAGCTTCGACATATCCTTCAGGCGTTATATCATGCTTGTGCCAAAGCCTCATTCAGCAATTCGCTCAGCTGCGATTCAGTCATGATGCCAAAGTGCCGCGCCAGAATCAGGCCATCTCTGTCGAGCAAGTAGGAACTGGGACGGGACTGAATGCCGTAGGCCTCATTGATTGCGCCGCTGTCATCAAGCGCCAGCGGGAAACTCAAGTCGAATTCATCGCGGAAGGCTGCCATCGCTTCTTCGGTATCGTTATAGGCGATGGCGAGAATCTCGAATCCTTGCGCGTTCCATTCCTCGTGGGCTTTCTCGAATTCTGGCATTTCGCGCCGACAAGGACCACACCAGGTGCCCCAGAAATTTAGCAACACAACGCGGCCGCGCAGATCGGACAGCGCAACGATTTCATCGTCGAGCGTTTCGATAGTAAACGCAGGCGCGCGATTTCCTTCCGCTAATCCGATCGCCGGTTCCAGATCATCGGCAATATCGGCGAAGCTGTTCAGTGCGTCATCAGTTGACGCCGTCTCGCCAGCGGACGCAGCGGCCGGCGCGGGCGCCGTCGTCGTTTCGATTGGTACCGCATCGCGCAGTTTCACGCGGAAGCGCGCTGTCTCGATTGCCGATGCATTGCTCAGTACAACGCGATAGATGCCTTCGCTTTGGAGCTCGAAGCCCGTCAAGGGATATAGTCGATCGTTGGATTCCAGGCTGCCCGCCTTGCTCGCGCGCACCAGTTCCACATCGCCGGGTCCAAATAGAGTCACTTCGAATTCGGGCACCGTTTCATTGACGCTGCGCACTTCGAAATCGATTAAGCGTCCAGCTTCCCCATGGAAGAGATATGCCTGTTCCGGCATGTCTGGCGCGAAGAGGCCGCTGGCGCTCTGATTGATGGCAACCGGCACCAGAGAACCACTCAGGCAGGCGCCGACATGGCTCAAGCCCAGCTCGCCGTCGAAAAAGCCGACACCGCATTCTTCGACGCGGAAAGTAAAATCCGCGAACTCGCCTTGAGAGAAACTTTGGCTGAGGCTCTGCAGCTGACCGCTTGCGACCAGGATGCCGATGGCAATCAAGAGCGAGCCGCTTAGCAACTCTATCTTGCGCATGTGACGCTGCAAGCGGCGCAGTAGGCCTTGCGCGCTATTCATGAGCAGCGCGGTGATGACGAATGGAATCCCCAACCCGATGGAGTATGCCGCCAGCAGCAGCATGCCCTGTGCGATGTCGCCGCTGCTGGCGCCGCTCGCCGCCGCCACTGTCAGGATTGTCCCGAGCAGTGGTCCGATGCAAGGCGTCCAGCCGGCGGAGAACACCATGCCCATGAAGGTGGAGCCGAGCAGGCCTTCGCGTCCACTCCCGCCGATGTCGGCGCGCGTATCCGAATAGAGCATTGCTTCGAGGCGGTCCAGGCTTCCGTGCCAGAAACTCGCCGGCTCGGTAAAGGCGCCCTTTAGGAATAGCGCGACGACCAGAGCGACGATAAGCGGCAGCGCGACGGTGCTTTGCTCAAGGAAGGCCCAATAGATCAAACCGCTCGCGAGTATGACGAACACGATGCTGAACAGAACGTTGTCCAGTATGCCGGCTTGCCCTTTCTTGCGCAACCAGGCGAAGAAGCGCGGCATCAGGCCCGTAAACTGGAAGCCGAAGAAGATGATCACCAAGCCACCGACGCGACCGAGAATCTCGGTGAACGTGCTCACGTGCTGGCCCGCCAGACTGGAAAGGGCGGTCGTGAACAGGCCGATCATGACAAATACGATGGTGAAACCGAGGACGAAGGCAATGCCGTGTAGCAGCATCTGCAGACGCAGCGCAAGGCTGACGGTGGAGACCGTTCCCGCGGCCGTCTGTCGGCTGAGGTTATGCGTCAGTCGTCCGCCCATGTAGCCGATGTAGGCCGGCACCAGCGGCAGGACACATGGTGAGATGAATGACAATATGCCGGCCACGAGCGCCAAACCAATTGTGACATTGCCCATGTCTGAAACCTCCGATGATTCTAGACGCCTGTTAGACCTCAGTTCTAATGTGCGATATCACTAAGTTTGACGTTAACTGATTACGAGAGCCTTGCTCAAGCCTAAAAGATTCCTTATCGAGCGCCCGTGGTCGGGCGGATTCGCCCATGTTCATTCTACATCAGCCCCGATAGCTTGGATTGATTATCTTGGTTCGGCTGAAACAGCGCTTCAGTCTCCGGCATCCAGCAGCTTCTGTAATAACGCGGTTTCGTCTTCGACTGAACGGACATCACCATCGATCCAGGCGAAGCGCAGCCGATCGAGTATCTGACGGTAACGCGGTCCCGGGGCGATGCCCATAGCCTTCAAATCACTCCCCGAAATAGTCGGGCGGCGATTGCGCCAGTCGGACGCGTATGCGGCAATCTTCGATTGTACAGCGGTTCTTTCCGCCGCGAGCAGCCAGCCGACCTGCAAATTGGTATCAGAGAATTCATCCAAAATCCGCGCGACTTGGCTAGGCAAAATGGCGGGATCCTCGAAGGGGTTGATTCGTTCAGACAGGCTTGCGCTCGCAGTAATCGACTGCCTCAGCTCGTTCGTCAGCGCCAGGCGTTCACACAGGCCTCGCACCTCCGCGCTGCCGATGCCGTTCATGAGCACAATCCAACGGAGCGTTTGTCCCTCGATGGCCTCCCTCGCCCAGGGCGGCTCGAGCTTGTGGCAGCTGGCGATCAGTTCAGGCAGTTGCGGGTTGACGCGGAACGCAGGGTGGATGTTGACCAGCGCGTCAAAATCTTGCAGTTGGAGCATGATGTCGCCGGCTAGCGGCTCGCGCAGGATCAGGTCGATTTCCTTGCTCAGGCGCTGACCGCTAACGCGCCCGAGATAAGGAAGCGCCGCTTTCATCCACTCGGCGGTATTCGCTTCCAGTTCGAAACCAAGCCGCCGGGCATAACGCAGCGCCCGCAGAATACGCGTCGGATCATCTATAAAACTTTGATCATGCAGCGCCCGAATCAGACCCCGCTTGAGATCATCTTTGCCGTCGCAGACATCGAGCAAGCGCCCGCACTTTGCGCGAGGGCTGAGCTGAATCGCTAGCGCGTTGACGCTGAAATCTCGCCGCAGCAAATCGCTTTCTATGTCAGCGGAGGCCACCAGGGGCAATGCGGCCGGCTGCGCATATGTTTCGCTGCGCGCCGTTACAAAGTCCAAATGCGTGAGAATCCCGTCAAGTGCGAGCGCCAAGGTCTTGGCGGTGGACTCATCCAGCGTCCATTTGGCGGTTCCAAACGGCTTATGATCTTGTACTCTGCCACCATATAGCCCGGTGAGAGACGCTGCGAAGCTGATGGCATCACCCTCCACGACAAGGTCGAGGTCGAGGTTTGCTTTGCCGAGCAACAGGTCGCGTACCACGCCACCAGCGAGATACAGGGGCAGGTCATCTTCCTGCGCTTCACGCGCGATAAGTTCGATCAACTGGGCGACTTGACTGCCGAGTACGCGTTTGATGTCGCTGAGCTGAAAGCTTGAGGCATCGCCGACTCCGCCCGCCTTCGTCATGGCACTATCCTGAATCGGGCTTATGTCGGCGTGACCCAGGGGCCGACGAGCTCTCTTTCCAGCATGCTGAGCGAGGTCGTGAAGTTGAAGAATGCCAGCAGCGCATAGGCGAGCGCGGCGCGCTTGTCGTCCCGGCCGCTCATAAGACTGAACAGTCCCGGCATGATGATTGCCAGCCAGAGCATATAGAGCACGTACACGACCACACGTCCTGAACGGGGCTGCGATCCCGTTAGCAGCAGCGCAAGGCCAACCAGCAGCGTCAGGCCCCCCAGCAGCGCATAAGTAACAACCGCTCCCCAATAATGACCCGAGATCTGCACTTGCCTGCTGGCCATGTAGGCCGCCCATACGCCCAGTGCCAGCGAGTACATGATGTGCATATTGAACAAGATTTGATGAAGGTCTGCCATTTGCCGTCACAGCGGTCTATCGGTCACACAGCCATTCTATCATATTGCGTCGCTGTGGCGCTCAAAGGATCGTGATCCAGCCCATATTGGCAGCCAGCCAAATCAGCGCCAGCAGATTGGCGATGATCAGACCCGGCCGCTGCACGTTGCCGCCTTCTTGCGCCAGGTTGCCGCGCATATCGAACTCCCAGGGGAAGATGATCGTCGTGACAACCCCGATGACCAGTATCGTTCCGAGCCATACGGGAAAAAGCCCCTGCAAGATGGCGGCAAGCATACAGAGCAGCGCCACGGCTATTGAGAGGTGCCCGAGGATTGACGTCGGCCCCTTGCCCAAGAGAACGGCGGTATTCTTCAATCCCGCTTCTTTGTCCACTTCGTAATCGACCACCTGATTGTAGAATTGTCCGTAGGCGGAAAAGAGGCTGGCAGCGGCTATTACCAGCCAGACTTCGCGCGGATCCCTGCCGTAGGTAAAGTAACCCGCCGCAATCAGAAGTCCGCTGAGCATCAACGCGTGCGATACAACATCCGAGAACGGGCGCGCCTTGAAGCGGAATGGATGCGCAGAATAAAGATAGCAGAGGGCGAGCGTCACGCCGCCGATCACAAGCGCCAACGCGCCACTCGCGGCATACAAGGCCAAGGCGGCGATGAACGTTGCAATTGTCAGGAGGATGCCCTCGCGGCGGCTGAGCAGACCACTGCTGATGACGTTTTGCCCCCGTTTATGAACATCAAGCGCGTCATCGGGCGCGTCTTCAATATTGTTCAGCATGAAGGCGAAGGACATCGCCAGCACATTGGCGGCCAAGACGGAAAAAATGCGCCAGTCCACCTGCGCCGCCTCCGGCTCGACAGCCAGCAGGCCGCCGACGATGGTGAGCGGAATGGTGAAGGGAACGTGCTCGCGCCAGCGCGACAAGCGGATGACGGCGACAATCTTGCTGCTATGATGCGCTGCGGCTGCTTTCGTCATCCCGCTTTAGACATAATTGAATGCGATGCTCAACATAACCCGTAAAGCATAGCACAGGTCTGGCCAACTGCGAAACGGCCTGGCTTGCGTATGTCGGATTGTTCACGACAATAGAGCTTAGTATGATGCGGCCTATGTTCCGAATTTTTCACCTCTGCATCGCAAGCACCCTTGCGCTGGCGGGCTGCAATCTCGCCAGAAGTTCGCTGCCGGCGGCCACAGTTGAAGCTGGCGAAGGGCGCCTGCGCTTGCAAACGAGCCCGATCCCCGCTACTGCCACCTTGGGCGCTTTGATACAGGAGGTGAATGAGAACGGGGCAGGGCCGCCGCCCGCCGAAGCCACTCCCTCACGCTGTGTTGACGCCGAGGAAGATCGCCCCGCCAGACGTGTCCGCGCCGATGCCCACATCGATTACGAAACGAAGTCAGCTGACGTTGCGCAGGCAATCGTATTTCATAATCGGGAAGCGCTTCCACTCGACGCGATTGTGCTTGATGTGCAGGCGAACCAGTGGGAGGGGAGCTTCCAGCTGCTGGAGCTGACTGTCAACGGCGAGACAGTCGCCTATGAACTGAACTTGAATCGACTAGAGGTCAATTTGGACGAGCCTTTGGCAGCCGGCTGCTGGCTGGAGCTCGGGTTGAAGTTTCGTTTGCAGCCGGAGGAAATCCGAGACGGCTTGCGTTCTTACCGCGGCTTCTTTGGCTACAGCCCGCGCCAACTCAACCTAGGACATTTTCTTCCGACGGTTGCGGCGCGCTTGGATGGGGATTGGCGGATTCATGAACCGATTGGTATCGGCGAGCAAGTGGTCTACGATGTGGGGGATTGGCGCGTCAACGTGTCAGTCGACAATGCGGCGGACACACTCGTGCTTGCGGCGCCCGGAACAGTCACTGCCCTTGGAGCGGCAACCTGGGACGTCGAGTTACTGAACTCGCGCGACTTTGCCATCAGCCTTAGCGATGCCTGGCTCAGAACTGAACTGAAGCTTGCCAACGATGTAACCGTCGAGGTTTATTCTTTCGCCGACGCCCAGATCTACGCAAACGGCATCCAGCTGGATGGCGCTGACCACGTGCTGCAAGAAACGGAAAAGGCGCTTGATCTGTTTGGCCGAGTGTTCGGCGCCTATGCCCGCGACCGATTCGTCGTCGTGCAGGGGGACTTCCCCGATGGGATGGAATTCACGGGCCTGGTCTTCGTTGGGGGCGCTTGGTTCACGAACTTTGACGGCGGACCCCAAAACTATCTGACGCTCATTTCAGTACACGAGATCGCCCATCAGTGGTGGTATGCGCGGGTGGGCAGCGATTCAGCCCTCAATCCCTGGCTTGATGAGGCGCTGGCCACCTATAGTGAATACCTGTACATCGAGGAGCATTACCCGGTATACAAGAACTGGTGGTGGACCTTTCGCGTCGCCAGCTTCTTCCCGCGAGGCACGGTGGACAGCGATGTCTATGAATTCGCCACCGCGCGCGAGTATATCAATGCGGTTTATCTGCGGGGCGTTCAGATGCTGCACAATCTGCGCGTCGATATCGGTGATGAGGCCTTCTTCGAGCTGCTGCGCGCTTACCTCTCCGCCGGGGACGGACAAATCGCCGATCCCACCTTGTTCTGGCGCCAACTCCCGCCCGCGCAGCGCGACTTGACGCAGGCGACGCGACTTGAGTACTTGCGCCAACACGACGATGACGCCCTATTTGGGGCAATCGAGAATGAATTGACGGCTACAGCGCCAGAGGAATCGCCATGAGCGAATTGCCGATTGACGCGTTGATCACCTTTGTCTACACGAGCGATTTGGCTCGCTCCGCCCGCTTCTATGAAGGCGTGCTCGGGTTAGAGCTGGCGGTCGATCAGGGATCTTGCCGCATCTATCGCGTCTTGCATCGACAAGCGTATCTCGGCATCTGCCAGCGCGCTGAAGCGCCTGAGGATGTCTCCGGTATAATCATCACCTTGGTCACAAGCGACGTGGATGGCTGGTACGAACGGATTGTGGCGCGCGGCTGGGAATGCAAGCATCCACCCCGCCACAATGAAACATACAAGATCTATCACTTCTTCCTGCGGGACCCATCGGGCTATCTCATCGAGATTCAGCGCTTTGACCGCGCAGACTGGGACCGGTCTTGATTTGCGCCTAGCCTGTTGTCTTCATGCCAGCGGCGATGCCATTGATGGTCGCGAGCGTGGCATCCAGTATCGGCCGCCACCTATCGTCGACCTCGTCCAAGTCGCGCAATTCGCGCAATAGCGCGACCTGCATAAAATTCAGCGGATCGACATAGGGGTTGCGCCGTTCAATCGACGTCTTGATGGCGGACATATTCGTCAGCAGATCTTCTTGTTCGGTAACGCACATGATCATCTCGCTGCTGAGGCGGTGTTCTTCCTTAATCCAGTCAAAGAAACGCACGCGAAGCTCAACCGGCTCGACCAGCGACGCATAGAGTTCAGCGATTCCCATGTCGGCTTTGGCAACATCGAGCTGGGCATTGTCAATAAGCGCATTGAAAAATGACCAGCTGCGATACATCTCCCGCAAGATACGCTCCCCGTTCCTTTCCTCTTCTATGTAGGTCTTGAACGCCGTGCCCAGCCCGAACCAGCTCGGCACAATGGCGCGGCTCTGCATCCAGCTGAACATCCA
>JAAXID010000253.1 GCA_012270545.1 Anaerolineae bacterium
AGACACTGGCGGTCGGGGATGGGGTAAAATTTCGGTGTTCAAATTGTAATACCAATCAAGTCTGCACGTTTCGCCACAGATGGGAGCGCTACCCCAATTCCATGTCGATGCGGAAGATCGTATTGCCGGAGGCGACATAAACCATATTCTGCTCCGGATAGGCCACCACCGCCGAGACCAATTCCAGCTTCTCCTGATCAAAAGCCTGGAAGCTGTCCATGAAGGTGCCGGCAACCGTCGTCTCAAAAATCGTTCGCGCCCGCCGGCTGGTGATGAAGAATCCCGGCGCGAATGGACTGTCATCGAGGAAAAAACCGTCCGTCCGAACAACATGCGGTTCGCTGCCTTCGTTGAAACCACTGAATACAAAGGGCGATTCGTTGCCGCCGATATAGCTTTTCATGACACCATCATTGTAGAGCATGTACACTGTGCCCTTTAGGCTGATGGTGAAATCGACGACATTGCGCAGGTTAGGCCGCGCCGAGCCAGTGAAATACTCGCGTGGCGCGCTGACATAACTGCTGCCAGAGGGATCGTAGCGCCAGATCTGCCCGGCCTCGCTATCCAGGATATATAGCTTTCGCGCCCAAATCGTAAGCGCGATCGGACCCTCCCAATTGTTGGCGTTCAGGACGCGCTGCGCATCACAGTTCAAGATGAATTGCGGGGAACAGCGCACCAGCGTGCCGTTACGGTCCAGCATTGCCAGGTCGCCCGACTGATCATCAAAGGCGATATCGACAATCTGCCCGATGGTGTATCCGCCCTCATGCGTCGCGCCTATGCGCATCAGCGATATCGGCTCCTGACGCAGCGGTTCCCTGCCGTCATCCGAGAGTTTGATGCTGTATACGAGATCGTTCTTATCGTCCAGCGCGTATAGATCGGTGCCTTGCAAGCGCAGCCGTGTGATTAGCGCCCCTTCAAAATTCGTCAAGGGGATTGCTTCCCGCCGCTTCACGTTGTTAATGGCGTCGATCAGCGATTGCGCCTCCTCCCGCATCGCCGCCACGGTCGGGTCGTCACCCCGCATGACCGCGCAGGCGTCGGCGACTTGCAGCGCGGCGTTCCAAGCCGATGTCACACTGCGCCGATTGCTCGTATCCAATGAGCGCGCCAGGTTCGCCGTATTTTGCAGCTTGCCCAGACATTGCTCAAATTCCGTTTCGCCCAGATTTGACACCCAGGACAAAACCACGATGCTCACGATTATCAAGGGTATCAGCAATATAGTCAGGATCAATGTGCCGGACGACAAGCGCCGCGCCGGCGTTATCTCCGGCAACGGGAAAAGGCGCTGAAACAAGTCGGCAAAGAATATCAGCAGGCCGGCTACGCGTCCCGCCAGGCGCGCCAAGCCCCAACTCAGCAGCGAAGCGAAATCACCGCGCCGAGGCCGCTTCCACTGCGCGCCTTCTATTTCCATCTCCAGCTGCTGCCGCGCCGCGCCCAGCTTCATGCTCACGTCCTGCGAAGATTCACCCGGCGCAGCTAGGATCGGGCTCTCATATTCCGGCGGCACCAGCTCGACCAGCATCAATTGACTCTGTATCTTGATTGTGCGACGCAGGCCGTGAAGCACCTTTTCGATGTCATTTTCCAGCAGGACGCTCGTCAATCGGTCGGCCGGTATATCGGCAAGATTGCCGTCCGAAAGCACCAGACGGCTGCCGGCATTGACGCCGTAGCGCACCATCGATATCTCCGGCTCAGGCAGCAAGCCCAGCGGCACGCTGAACAAATGCTCGTCATCGCTGAGATCTTCGGGGAAGGTCAAGGTTAAGCCGGCCGTCTGCAATACCGACACGACTGGCCCCACCCGCGCGACATACATATCGTCTTCATGCAAAACAGCCGCAATCATGCTCGTTTCAAACTGCTGCCGCTCGCTCTCGCTGTGTTCCAGGTTGTGCTCGTACAGATTGCGGTTGATCAATTGGAACATGGCGCGCAAAGCGATGGTGACGCTGCCGCCCATGCTGAAATAGCGCTCGGCCGCCAAAGTAGCCAGTTGCTCATAAAAGGTGGTCGGGGCGATCGAACCCGATGGCACGATCAGCAAGAAGAAGGTGTCGCCTTCGCGCCCCTGAGCAGCTGTGGGCGGCGCCACTTCAACCAGGGCGCCCGGCGGATTGATGTTGATTACGCGTCCGCCGACGATGTACAGGTGCCCTACTAGAGCCTCCAATTCAAATGCCATGCCCCACCACAACCGCTTCCGTCAACAATAATTCGATTTTACTTGAATGCGTAAAGCGCGCTAGCGATGTGCGCGCCGACCTGAGTTTTGATGGCGCGCGCCCGTCCGGGACCGAACTTTGCGGATGTGCCAATCTCGAATAGAATGGAGCGAAACGCACAGCGAAGGGGAGCGACCCATAGCCGTCGCAAAATCAGCAGAGCGGGTGATGCCCTCCTCAGCGGCCGGACGCGCCATCGCCGGTACACCAGCTGACAGCATCCGTTTGGATTGGATCATGGCGCTCAGCTCTTGCGCCATTGTATTTGGCTTGTACATCGACGGCTGGGCGCATAATCACGGCCAAGTGGATGACAGCTTCTTTACGCCTTGGCACGCTCTTCTTTACGGCGCGGTCGGTCTCGCCGGTCTCGTGTTGATCATTAGTCATTTCCGCAATGTCAGCAAAGGATTCCGCTGGAGCAAGGCTTTGCCCGCCGGTTATGCGCTTTCGCTGATCGGTTTCTTTGCTTTTGGCGCCGGCGGCGTCGTTGACATGCTGTGGCATGAGGCCTTCGGCTTTGAAGAGAGCATCGAAGCGCTAATCAGTCCATCACACCTTTTCCTCGCCCTAACCGGCTTGCTCATCATGACTGGTCCTATCCGGGCGCTATGGCGGCGGGGAAGCGACGGCAGTTGGCAGAACCTCGCTCCCGCCATACTTTGCTTCATCTGCATCACCTCGGTTTTTACTTTCTTTAATGCTTACGCGCCTATCGGTGGCGACATGATTATTCTGACCGGCCCACGACCCGATTCGCACAGTCTGCATGACGTCGCCGGGATCGTCGCCTTCGTCATCCAAAGCAATATCCTGCTCGGGGCGGCGCTTTTCATGGCGCGTCGCTGGCGGCTGCCCTTCGGGGCGATCACCCTGCTCTTCTTCGTCAACTCGCTGCTGATGACCTGGTATCGGCTTGGCGAGGCTGGCGAATTCATTTTCGCCCTCAGCGCCGCACTTGTCGGCCTGCTGGGCGATTATCTGCTCAGCGGATCAAGGTCCCTTGAAACAAGTCGACTGCGGCTCGCCGCTTTCTTGATTCCCTTCGCCTACAGTCTTGGCGCGCTGCTGGTGATTCATATACTGGGCAATTCTGTTTGGGGGAGCGGCGGACTCTGGTGGTTAATCCACATGTGGCTCGGCGTCCCGGTTATGGCGGGTGCCTTCGGATATGGTCTGAGTATGATGATGAGACAGCCCGCGATCCCCGACAGCAAATCGACCTAAGGCTAAAAGGACAGCTTTGACAATTGTCAATCTTCGGCTGCCAACCTTCCTCACTATCGTTCTTCTTGTGGTCGTCGCCTGCCGTCAGCAACGGATAACCCCGGCTGAGATTCAGTTGGAGCTGACCGTGAGCGACATGCTCGTCGGTGAAACCACCTTGCTGGTGTCCGTCAAAGACAGGGACGGCAATGCCATCGCGAACCCCGGCAGGTTAAGCGTTCGCGGCGATATGAGTCACGCCGGGATGGTCCCCGTCTTCGCCGAAGCAGACGACGCCAATGACGGCGTTTTTGCCCTGCCCTTCACGTGGACGATGGGCGGCGACTGGATCGTCGAAGCCAGCCTGAAGCTGCCGAATGGCGATACCGCAGTAGAGAGCTTCACCTTCGAGATCCGCGCCAAAGCTGACGAGGACGACATATCGAATATGGATCACAGGAGCATGGAGCACGCCCCGGGCGAAGCGAGCGCCGTCTATATGCGCATCACCAACAGCGGCGCATCCGACCACGTCATCGTCTCCGCCGAAAGCGCCGCCGCTGGGCAAATCGAATTTCACCAAACGGTGGTGGAAAACGATGTCGCCCGTATGGAAGCCCTCGAAGCCCTGGTCATCCCCGCCGGCGAGTTCCTTGAACTGCGCCCGGGCGGTCCGCACATCATGCTCTCCGAGCTTGCTTCAGATCTGCGACTCGAAAGCGCGTTCTCGCTTCAACTCAAATCCAGCGCGGGAGCGGTTTACGAAATGGATGCCCGCATCTTCAATATGCTGATGGACGAACTGGATGACGCGCTATCATACGGCGACCTGGTCTTCAGCAATCGCTGGGCACGTCCCGCAAAAGCCGGCGGTGCAGCTCAGGCCGACATGCCGATGAAGTCAAATGAAGACGCCGCATCCGGTTGAGTCGCCCGCCCAAAATATTAGCCGGATCTGCTTTGCGCGACGGTAATCCACCGCACCAGCGTATAATCCCGCAAGCCCGCCGGCAACAGACGCAGCAGCGCCGCCCCTTCCGCCGCATCCAGCGGACGCAGCAGCGCAAGTACGGCGACATAAACCACGCCGCTCGCTATCAAGGCCGGCAAGGATGCACCCAGCGCGAATAACAGCAAAAGCATCGCAGCCAGCGCCACCAGCGGTCGCCAGAGCAAACTCGAAATCCGTACATCATCCAGCTTGCCGCGTACGAGCGTGATGAAGGGAATGAACAGCGCCAGCTCCGAGACGATGGTCGCGACCGCCGCCGCCTGAAATCCATACTCGGGGATGAAAATAACATTCGCCACGATGTTGAAGCTGACAGCGGCAGCGAAGGCTCGCGTGATCATACGCTGCAATCCCAAACTGACCAACGCGTATTGCGTCAAGCTGTTCATCCAGCCGATGGGAATGCTCCAGATCATCAGCTGCAGGGCGATGGCGCCGTCAGGAATATAACGCGCCCCGCCCAGAATCAGCGTCAGCGGCTCAGCCAGAACGGTAAAAGCGACCGCCAGCGGCAGCGTCGCCGCGAACAGCAGCTTGATGCCGAAACGGAAGGTGCGGCTCAGCGCGGCACGATCATCTTGCGCCTGCCGCGACATCACCGGGAAGAGCGCCTGCGTGAAAAAAGACGGCACGATATTGATCGCCAACAGCCACTTGTAACCGGTGCTGTACTGCGCGACCGTCTCCGCGCCCTTCAGCGCCTGCAAGATCAGAATATCAACCTGAAAGAAAATCGTCGCCAAAAAGTGATTGAGCATCAATGGCAGGCTCTCGCTCACCATCTCGCGGATGAGTCGCGTATCGGGCGCGGGTTGGCCGATGCGCCCGATGAGCTTGCGCCCCGCCCACAGCAATACCAGCAGCGTCAGCACATTATTGAAGATGCTGATCGCCGCCAGACCCACGATGCCATAACCCAGCAGCAAAGCGATCACGCCGAAGACCGCCTTGTTCATCGTCGTGATCGTCGCGATCGCCGCCGGTCGTTCCGCCTGCTCATTGGCGTAGAACAGCGAGGTCATGCC
>JAAXID010000266.1 GCA_012270545.1 Anaerolineae bacterium
CGTTTTGCGTTTGTCGCCATGATGTCTCCCTGTCAGGCACTCAGGATTTACGTGGGTTTTCGTATGATGTGCGAACCAAGCACAAGCATGTCGATGTCACTGTTGCAGAAGGTATTGTAAGCTTCGCGCGGGGTGTTGACAATGGGCTCGCCCCGCAGATTGAATGAGGTATTGAGCACGATTGGCACCCCGGTCGCTTCACCAAATTGCTGGACGATATCGTAGTAGCGCGTGTTGGTCTCGCGGTCGATGGATTGCAGACGTCCGGTGCCTTCGTGGTTGACGGCATGGATCTCGTTCCGCTTCTCTTCTTTTATTGGCGCCACCAGCAACATATAGCGCGGGGTATCGTGGTCGGCGACCTGCGGGTAATCGAAGTATTCCGGGGCGCGTTCGCGCAGCACGACCGGCGCGAATGGCCGAAACGGTTCGCGGAACTTAATCTTGGTGTTGACGATTTCTTTCATATCGGCGCCGCGCGGATCGGCCAGAATACTTCGGTTTCCCAAGGCGCGGGGTCCCCATTCAAATCGACCCTGATGAAAGCCAATAACCTGCTGGCAGGTCAAGGCATTGACGATTGTTTCGGTGAGCTTGCTTTCATCGGTAAAGGTTTCGTATTTGAGCTTTTCTTCATCCAGGAATGCGCGACACTCAGCGTCGCTATAGCAGCGGCCGTAGTAGGCATGTTGCTGCACCCACTTTCTTGGCTTGCCCAGCAGCGTGTGCCAAGCCCACAGAGCGGCCCCAAGCGCGCCGCCGTCATCGCCGGCCGCCGGCTGGATCCACAGTTCCTCAAAGGGAGTTTCATTCAAGATGCGCCAGTTTGCCTTGGTATTAAGCGCGACACCACCGGCCATAACGAGCTTGTTCATGCCAGTGCGCCCGTGCAGGTGCTTGGCGATCTTGATCAAGGTATCTTCCGTGAACTGCTGAATGCTGGCCGCGACATCGGCATAATACTGATTTGTCTCCATCGCTTGGCGCTCGGCAGAACGTTCCGGGTTGGTGCGCATGGTGAAGAACTCGGCACTGTCATCGCGTTTCTCACCAAAGAGTTCCAGGAATTTGCCGCTGTAGCTCCGCGTCGTTGAACGGTGGAAGTCGAAGTAATCCATGTTGAGTTTGAAGGCGCCGTTCGTTTCATCGGCGGAGACGACCTTTTCAATCTTGTCCATGTAGCGCGGCCTGCCATAGGGGCTCATGCCCATCACTTTGTATTCGCCATTGTTGACGCGGAAGCCGAGCCAGGCGGTGAAGGTGGAATAGAGCAGCCCCAGCGAGTGCGGGAAGCGCTGCTCTTCAAACAGCTCAATCGTTGGCGCCTCGTCCGCATCTTCGCCGAGCGAGCTCCTGCCGCTGCCCAAAGTCGCTGTGGTCCACTCGCCGACGCCATCGACCGTCAAGATTGCAGCGTCCTTGAAGGGGCAAGCGAAGAATGCGCTGGCCGCATGACTCATATGATGGTCGCAAAAGAGAATCTTGTCGTAGGGAACGCCAAGCCCACGAGCGATGTGACTGCGCACCCAGAGCTTGTCGCTCAGCCAGGCCATCATCGATTCGCGCCAGAGGCCGGACGAACGGGGAAAGGTATTGAGCGTTGTTTGCAGGATGCGTTCAAACTTCTGCAGCGGCTTCTCATAAAAGACGACGTATTCCAGATCCCTCGCCATTATGCCCGCTTGCTGCAGGCAGAATTCAGCCGCCAACTGGGGAAAACCATTGTCATGCTTCACCCGCGAGAAACGCTCCTCCATGGCGGCGGCGATCAACTCGCCCTCATGTAGCAAGGCCGCTGCGGAGTCATGGTAAAAGGCGGAAATGCCAAGAATATACATCGCTAGCCTTGTTCTCTCGCCGAGGCAATATCGGTCCGCGCCGGCTCGCGTTCCGTCCAGCCTGCGGCGCCTTTCCTTTTGCGCAGCGGGTCCATAAAGATTGACGACAGCAAGCCGAAAGGCACCATGATGGTGAAGTAGAATGCGGTCGCGATGAACCGTCCATTGATGTCGGCGACTATCGCCGAATTGACGCTGAATCGATCCCAGGCGATCTTCAAGATTTTTTTCAAGTGGAAACCCCCAGGCCGTGATGAGCCAATACATATGCAACACAAACTGATATCGGCTCAGCCGCTCAAATCACTTTTCTAGGTTAGACCGATTCAGAAAGTCAAGCAAGGCGTTTCGCGCGATATTGTGGCCCTGTTGATTCCAATGCGTGTCGGCAAAGAAATAAGGCGAAACACCGGAGCGGATCGCCTCTGAGAGCGGCGGCGTCAGGTCCAGAAACGAGACGCCAAGGTCCGCCGCCAACTCCCGCATGACGTCGCGCTGCACTGATTTATTGGCATCTATATTCTCCAGCCCGGTGATTCGGGGATGGCGCGACTCGACCTCAATGATCGTTGCTTTGCTCGCCTCGTCCAGATAATCCCAGTAAAGCTCGGCTTTATGTGGGATATACATGAGCAAAAGCTGAGCGTCCCTTGGCTTGAGGGTATTCGCCATCTCGCTGATGCTGGTTCGGGTTCGCTGCAGCTTCTCGCTTTGCAGCAAGGTTTCTCTGTCCACGCCAAGAAGCGGAAGGAATTCCCTGTAGAAAGCAACCGGCGTGGGGGGATCAGTATGAGCAATCAGTGGGTAGTGGCAGCCATACTCAGCAACTGGCGTCGTGGCTTCGCTGATGTACTGGAGCAAGCGAAATACAACCGAGTAGTCCAAGGGATTCTTGTCGCGATGAGACAGGTCGTGCAAGGTCATGTCTTCCCGCAGCATGTCGGCGAAGAACTGCGTGTCGCTCAGGTCGTTACCGGCAAAGAAGGCAAGTATGACCAGCTCCGGCTGACGCGGCGCGGCGAAGGCGTCGAAGAGTCGCTGCTGTTCGAGCGTACCGGTGCCGGATACGCCTAGCGCGAGCATGGAGTCGGAAAGTCCTTGCCAATAAGGCCGCTGAATCAACTCCGCGGCCGTGAACGAGTCGCCGATCACGACCAGATCCACGTCATCCGTCCATGGTTCAGCATTGCGGAAACCGTGCCCATCCCGTTTGAAGGATACATGGTATGGCTCAAGCGGCTGAGCATCAGCCTGTGTTATGCATGTGAGGTGGTATAGGTCGCCGCTGAGTGGTGTGACTTCGTGTTCAACCAGCTCGCCCGCAGGATATTCGCGCGCGCCGTGTTCGGTGGCCAAGCGATGTCCAAGCCGTTCAAGGTACTGCGGCATCGCTATGACGATATCCCGCGGCAAATGTGGAAAGGCGCACTGCAGCGCAATTTCCAGCGCCAATATCGTGACTAGCAAAAGCAGACCTGCCCGCAACAATATGGTTACAAGGTCTTTCATCTTTCGACCCGAAAGCGCTGTTCATGAAGGTCGCCCCTGCCAAATATACACGGACTCGTAACAAATTATCAGGTGAAGCCTGAGCCTTCAGATACTTTCAGTTGCTGGAGAAGGGACCGATGTTGAATTCTTTGTCCGGCGGAGCCAGTCGGACTTTCAGCAAAAGTGTCTCGAGCCGATAAATCTCGACCAGGGTTCTGAGGAGACGGGACAGACTCCGCATCGAGAGCAGTTCTTGTTTTTGAGTGTTATCCGTCTGCAGCAGAATGGATGCGATCTGCGCTACCGCTCGGGGACGATGAGGGATCTGATTCGGGTCAAAGCTTGCATCCTCTGAAGCAGACAGCACCTGCAAATAACGAATGACCAGTGGGCGCAGGAATCTGCCGTATCTGTGAACCAGCTCTGGCTGATCGTCCGCTGGCGAAAAGAATTCGACATCGGCAAGCAAAAACGGCTGACTGCGATCAATGCCCTTAATGCGAAATCGCCTTTGACCTACCGCAGTAATATTCATTCGGCCTAAGGGCAATCGCTGTACTTCGCTTATAGCGGCTGTACAGCCCACCGCGTAAGGCGCCGCTATCGGTCCGAGCGCTTCCCGCCCCTGCTTGATTAAGACAACGCCAAATGGCTCGTTAGCTTCGATACAGTTGTTGATCATGAGCTTGTAACGTTCTTCAAAAATATGCAGTTTTAGCTGCATACCGGGAAAGAGCACGGTATTCAGTGGAAATAGCGGCAATGACGCCATCAGCGCATATCACTTACTGTTGGATTGTCGGCGCAGTTTTGCTCCATTGTAGCGCGATATACGAGACCTGCTGAATCAGGAGAGCGCAAGCGTAAAAATCAAGCATTAGGAGCTTCCGTGGTTTTCTTCATGAAGGACGCGCCGTAGCGCTTTGCCGATGAAGGAACGCGCCAGCGATCCACGAAACTCGATCTCACAGGGCGCGGCATATTCTTCTAAGCGTCGTTTGCCGAGATCTAGCAATTCTTCCACGCGTACCTACTGACGCAGTGGCTTCGCACCATTATAGCTATAGCGAAATCAGGCGGCATGGGAAATCTCGCCCGAACTCGCAGCCGAAGGTTATCACGTGTAGAATTAACGTATCAGCGCTGAATAAGACAAGAGAGAAGCATATGAAGTCGCCCCTGGTTACATGTGCCTGGCTGGAGAACCATCTGAACGACCCGCATATCCGCATCGTCGAGTTGCGCGGCAAGGTGCTTCCACCGACGGAACCGCTGCCGCACTACTTCACCGATCGCGCGGGTTACGAAGAGACGCACATCCCGAATGCGGTATTCGTGGATTGGCAGGTCGATATTGTAGAGCCGGGATCGCCTTCAAACGATGTCGCCTCGCCTGATCGCTTCGCGGCGCTGATGGGCGAGTTGGGCATCAGCAGCGAAACGACCGTTGTCGTCTACGACAATGCCGCGAGCATGTTCGCCTGTCGGCTGCGCTGGGTGCTGCGCTATTATGGTCACGAGAACGTCTTCATTCTCGATGGCGGCTGGGACAAGTGGCGCGTTGAAGGTCGGCCCGTGAGCGCGGAGATTCCCCAATTCAACAAAGCCAATTTTAAGCCGCGAGTGAATTCCGCTTTGAAAGCGGCTGCGGACGATATATTGGGCGGCATCCATACGCGGACGATGCAGGTGATTGACGTGCGCTCGCCCGCTGAATTTGCTGGTACGGCTTCACGCGCCCAGCAAGGCGGTCACATTCCGAACGCGATTAGCCTGCCGCGAAAGATAATGGTTGCGGATGATATGACCTTGAAATCGCCCGAAGCGTTGCGGGAATGTTTCGCCGAGCGCGGTGTTGCTCTCGATGCGGACGAGACAGTGATTTATTGCAATTCCGGCGTCTCCGCTTCATACGGGATGCTGGCGCTGGAAGTTGTCGGCGCGAACAATCTGCGCCTTTACGATGGATCCTGGAAGGAATGGGGCAATGATCCAAGGACGCCCAAGGAGACTGGCGCGTAGAGAGGCTCAATCGAAGGGCAGCGGGCGGCGCGAAAGTAAGAACATAGAGACTATCGCTGTCTTTAGGTTGGACTGGATAGATTAGCGACGCATTAGAGAGTGAAGGTATCGAGTGGAAGTTAGAGCCTATAGGGACGAATCCGCCTTTGCAGATCTGAATGCGGTATGGAACGACCTGCTGGGACGGGCGCCGCTGAACCGCGTTTTCTATACCTGGGAGTGGCAGAACACCTGGTGGAATTCATACGAACCGGGCGAGATTTGGATACTGGCCTGCCACGATGGCGGAGTCACCAAGGGCATCGCGCCGCTGTTCATCTCCGAGTCCGATCGGGGGCGCTCGGTCCAGATCATTGGCTGCGTCGATGTAACGGATTATTTGGATTTCATCGTTGACGAAACGGCAATGACGGACGTTTATGCGGCCTTCGCCGATTTCCTTGTGGCTCATCGTCAGCATTACGATTTCCTGGATTTCTGCAATATCCCGTTTGATTCGCCGACCCAGCGGCTATTGCCCGATCTGCTCAAAGCTCGCGGCTTTGACACGGTCGTGGAACAGCAGGAGGTTTGCCCGGTCATCGAGTTGCCGGACAATTGGGGCGGCTACCTAAGCTTGTTGGATAAGAAGCAGCGTCATGAAGTTCGGCGAAAGATGCGGCGCATACAGGGCAGCGAAGAATCGATTAATTGGTACATCGTCAACGGCAAGCACAACCTGGACGACGAGGTGACGCAATTTGTGCGGCTGATGGCGGCCAGCGATCCAGAGAAGGAGCGTTTCTTGCAAGATGAGAGCAACCTGCGCTTCTTTCATGCGATTGTGCCGCTGTTGCAAGAGCGCGGTTGGCTGCAGTTGAACTTCCTGACTGTCGGCGAAGAGCGCGCTGCCGCCTACATCAATTTCGTTTATGGAAACCGCGTCATGGTCTACAATTCCGGGCATGCGCATAGGGATTATGGCGACTTAAGCCCGGGCATCGTGCTGCTGGCTTATAACATCCGGCACGCCATTGAGCAGGGATTCGCTTATTATGACTTTTTGCGCGGCGACGAAGCCTACAAGTACCGCATGGGCGGCCGCGACACGGCGGTGATGAATATCCGCGCCAGCTAGACCTTGCTCGTTGCGCAGCGGAGTGGGAATGCCAATTCAACGAATCGCGCTGCTAAGCGTGCACACCAGTCCCTTGGCGCCCATGGGCGGCGCAAAGACTGGCGGAATGAATGTGTATATCCGCGAGTTGTCGCGCGAGTTGGGACGGCAAGGGCTCAGTGTCGACATCTTCACGCGGCGTTCCTCCCGCATGGAGCCGGCCGTTGACGCGTCAATTGGTGAGAACGTTCGCGTGATCTATCTAGAAGCTGGTCCGCCGCAGCCATTGTCGCCTGACGAACAGTATGATTATCTGTCTGAATTCAGCGCGAACTTGATGGCTTTTGCCACCTTGGAAAATTTGCGTTATGACATTGTCTACAGTCATTATTGGCTGAGTGGTTGGGTAGCGGCGAAGCTCAAGGAAGCTTGGGGCATTCGATTTGTGCACATGTTTCACACGCTCGGGCACATGAAGAAGCGCATCGAAGTCAACGCGTTCTATCAACCCGATCGCCGAATCATGACGGAGATGAACATTTTGCAGTGGGCGGACCGCGTAGTCGCCGCGACACCGGCGGAGCAGGCGCAGCTCCGCTGGCTTTATCGAGCGGGACGCAGACAGATCGTCGTCATCCCGCCGGGCGTCAATACCGAGCGCTTCAACAAAGTGATTTGCCGTAAAGACGCGCGTGAGACCCTTGGCCTCAATCTCGAAAGCAACTTGCTGCTATTTGTCGGCCGGATAGAGCCGCTCAAAGCCGTCGATACGATTCTGGAGGCGCTTCAAGTATTGCGAGACAAGGCGCCGTCCTTGCTGCGGAACCTCCACTTTATGATTGTTGGCGGTGATCCGAAGAGTAGCCGCGATCGTGAAATGAATCGCCTGCAGGATCTTAGCATCAAGTTAGGCATCAATCAGCTAGTAAGCTTTGTCGGGGCAAAAGAACAGACCGAGCTGCCGAAATACTACGCGGCGGCGACCGCGGTCATCATGCCTTCGGACTACGAGTCCTTTGGCATGGTTGCGCTGGAAGCCATGTCATCCGGCACACCGGTCATCGCCTCGCGGGTGGGTGGTTTGCAGTTTCTGGTTCGCGACCAGGAGACCGGTTTTCACATTCCGGCGCGTGAATCGATCTCGCTGGCGGAATGCATCATCGAATTGCTGAGCGATGCATCCAGGACAAAAGACATGGGACTGGCCGCCGCGCGCATCGCGCAAGAATACGCCTGGTCGCGTATTGCTGAGCGCTTGCTACAGGTCTTTGAAGATGTCGCTTGTCAAAAGCTGAAACGGGCTTAACCCCCGTAGGCATTCGGTATATCGTCGACGTCCGCCTCTATATAAGGGTTGTCTAGCATATAGTCCAGCGCATCATCCTCGGGGAGAACTGTCTGCCCCTTGTGGTACAGCGTGTTGTTGAAGCCGTCATAGCGATAGCGGCGATTCACCCAGCCGTGCAGGTTGTGCTGAAAGAGGACGTGGAATTGAATCGATTCCTCTTGAGCGAGAATGTCCTCACGCAACAGCCATACGGGTGCATACTGCGCCAGATGAGGGCGCGCCTTTTCGTCGCGCATTTCTTTCAGCCTGTCCACCGTCGTCATCACAAACCCAGCCCTTCGTAGCCGCAATTGATACGCGCTCATTTTAGCGTCAGGGTCAGCGTAGAGCAAGCGGCGATTGAACAGGGAGTGGTGAAAATCATGGGGATTTTCCCTATAGCGAACACTGTACAGATTTACCATAGAGGACACCGAGAATACGCCGAGGGTCTCGTGGACACTGACCCCCAGCACAGAGTTTTCTGTTTGCTTCGAATAATTCTCATGTAGTCGGAAATTTGCGCTTCTGCGGGAGAGAATGGATATGAACCGACACAGAGCGCAGAAAAATATCGCTGAGGCCTCTGTGTTCTCTGTGATGTCTCCTTTCCTCTGTGGTGAAAATATATGTACTTCTCGACAGAGAGTGTGTCTCAACAAATTCAGCACTCCCTTGAACAAGGAACGCGAGACTTGTTAATAGCACAATAGCATCCACTTCCAAATGCTGAAAGTTTGATTAAACTAGGCGCGAAACAGGCAATCTTCTAGTGGAGAGACGCGATGGCGACAACTGATGTGAAGAAAGTGGTCCTGGCATATAGCGGCGGGCTGGATACTTCGGTGATCGTACCCTGGCTCAAGAACAATTACGGCTGCGAGGTCGTATGCTTTTGCGCGGATCTGGGGCAGGAGGAGGAGTTGGACGGTCTGGAGGAGAAGGCTTTGGATTCGGGCGCTTCCAAGCTCTACATCCGTGACCTGCGCGAGGAGTTTTTGACCGACTTCGTCTATCCTACATTGCGAGCGGGCGCCGTCTATGAGCGGGAGTATTTGCTCGGCACCTCATTCGCGCGTCCGTTGATCGCCAAGCATCTGGTCGAGATCGCCGAAATTGAAAAGGCTGATGCCGTCGCCCATGGCTGTACCGGCAAAGGCAACGACCAGGTCCGCTTCGAGGTGTCGACAATGGCGCTCAATCCGAAGCTGAAGACGATCGCGCCCTGGCGCGAATGGGATATCCGCAGCCGCGAAGATGCGCTGGCTTACGCCGAAGAGTTCCGCGTGCCAGTAGCCCACACTGAGAAGGACATCTACAGCCGCGACCGTAATATTTTTCACCTGTCGCATGAAGGCGGGCTGCTGGAGAACCCGTGGAATGAGCCGGAAAGCCCGATGTATCAATTGACTAATGAACCCGAGCATGCGCCTGATGAAGCCGAATATATCGAGATCGGTTTTCTGGAGGGTAATCCGACCAGCCTGAATGGCGAAAATATGAGCGCGGTAGAGCTTTTCACGATCCTCAATCGTCTCGGTGGCCAACACGGCATCGGCAGAACCGATATTGTAGAGAATCGGCTGGTTGGCATGAAGAGCCGCGGCGTATACGAAACGCCGGCCGGCACCATCATCCATCGCGCGCATCAATTGCTAGAAAGCATCTGCCTCGACAAGCATACGATGCAATACAAAGACACTGTCGCCACAAAGTATGCCGAGTTGGTTTACAACGGAATGTGGTACAGCAAGCTACGCGAGGCGCTTGATGGTTTCGTCGATGTCACCCAGGCGACGGTGACGGGAATCGTGCGCCTGAAGCTGTACAAGGGCAATATCATCGTCGCCGGACGCAAAAGCCCCTACAGCCTCTACCGCGAAGACTACGCCTCCTTCGGCGAAGAGGATGTCTACAATCAACAGGATGCGCACGGATTTATTCAGCTCTTTGGCTTGCCTATAAAGGTTGAGGCGATGCTGCAGACGGAGGGCGGTGGCAGGACCGATTACATGCGCCCGGATTACAGCAAGTTCAAACGCGACTGAGCCAGGCGCGCGAAAGGGATACTCGATGAGCCTCTGGGGCGGGCGCTTCAGTGAACCGAGCGACGAGGACCTGCGTCTTCTGAATGACAGCATTAACTTCGACTACGCGCTCTATGCCGAAGACATCGAAGGCAGCATGGTCTACGCTCGCGCGCTGGCTGGCGCGGGGGTGATAAGCGCGGACGAGGCGGAGACGATCGTCGATGGCCTGCGGCGAGCCCTGCAAGAGTTCGATTCAGACAGCTTTGAACTGGCTGAGGGGGATGAAGATATCCATACCGCCGTCGAGCGTCGGCTGATCGAAATCGTCGGTGATGTCGGCGGCAAGCTGCATACGGGCCGCAGCCGCAATGATCAGGTCGCGACCGACTTCCGACTTTGGACCATGCGCGCCGCTGACAGCATGGCAGAGGAATTGCGACAGTTGCAAGCGGAGATCCTGACCGTCGCCGAAGGGCATACCGATACCGTGATGCCCGGATACACACACATGCAGCCGGCCCAGCCGATCACTGCCGCGCATTGGCTGCTGAGCTTTTTCTGGATGCTTGAACGCGACCTGGACCGTCTGGGAGCGGCCAGAGCGCGGATGAGCGTTTGTCCATTGGGTTCAGGCGCATTGGCGGGCAGTCCCTTCGCGATCGATCGTCAACGGATTGCCGCGGAGCTTGGCTTCGACCGGCCAAGCGAGAACAGCCTCGATGCGGTCAGTGATCGCGATTTTGTTGCCGACATGCTTTACGTCATATCGCTTTGCGCCGTGCACCTGAGCCGCCTTGCTGAGGACATCCTGATCTACTCCAGCGCCACGTTCGGCTTCATCACGCTGGATGATCGCTACAGCACCGGCTCAAGCCTGATGCCCCAAAAGCGCAACGCCGATCCGATGGAGCTGATGCGTGGCAAAACGGGCCGCCTCATCGGCAACCTGACGGGATTCCTGACGACGCTGAAAGGATTGCCGAGTGGATACAACAAGGATTTACAGGAGGACAAAGAAGCGCTTTTTGACGCATTGGAGACGATGCATCAGCTGCTGCCCGTGGTGACGGCGACAGTTCGCAATCTTCAAATCAATGCCGAGGCAATGGAGTCGGCGCTGACGGATGACATGCTCGCGACTGACCTGGCGGATTATCTGGTGCGCAAGGGGCTGCCCTTTCGCCAGTCGCATCACATAGTGGGCGAGGTTGTGCGCGCCGCAGCCGAGCGGAGGGAGACCTTGTCCCAGCTGCCGCAGAGCGCGCTGAGAAGGATTTCAGCGTATTTCGGCGACGATGTAGCTGAGGTGTTTGACTTCAGGCGTTCGATAAAGCGGCGGGACACTTACGGCGGCACGGCGCCAAAGGCGGTTAGTGCGCAAATCACGCAGGCGAAAGCTCGCTTGAACTCTTAATTGTGTAGAGTGCATAGGGATATCGTGTTATTCTGTATGAAGATTCGGCTTCATTTTGTGGTTTGCACGATTTCCTTGACAGAACTCGATTCATTGGGTAGGCTATAATCTTAAAGTATGTAATGAAGAGACATTGCAATGCGTAGTACGCTCACCGTGAAATCCAGCATTATTCTCGTCCTTGTCCTCGTCCTCGTGATTATCAGTGGACTGTAACGGCTTGGGCGGGTTTCGCGCAAAAGGCAAAGCAAACAAGAGCCTCCCAAGCCACGGGAGGCTTTTTAGTTGGACGGCAGCGGCAGTTGGCGAAGTTTGGAATGAAAGCGGAACCACAGCACACGCTTTATGATTTGCAGACAAATGACATTGAGGAAGAATGAATGACGGCTGAATGGATTTGGCGCAACGGCGAGTTCGTAAAATGGGACGAGGCGACTGTGCATGTCAGCGCGCACGCCTTGCATTATGGATCGAGCGTATTCGAAGGCATCCGCGCATACGACACGCCTGCGGGCCCGGCGGTTTTCCGGCTGCGCGAGCACAGCGAACGCCTGCTGCACGGCGCGCGCGTCATGCGGATAGAGCATGACAACGATGCCGATATGCTGGATCGCGCGATCATCGAGACGGTGCGCAAGAATCGGCACCGCTCGTGTTACATCCGCCCGATCATCTTCCGCGGCGCCGGCGCGCTTGGATTGGAAGGTCGCAATCGTACAGAGGTTGACACGGTTATCTTTACAATGGAGTGGGGACGATACCTAGGCGCGGAAGCGATTGAGCAGGGCGTCGATGTTCAGATCAGTTCCTTCCGGCGGATGGCGCCGGACACGCATATGGCGCTGGTCAAGGCGGGCGGCAATTACGTCAACAGCCAGTTCGTCAGCATGGAAGCGCGTGACAACGGATTCCAGGAAGGCATCGCCCTCGATATCAACGGTTATGTAAGTGAGGGCGCGGGCGAGAATATTTTCGTCATCATGGATGGCGTGGTCTATACGCCGGGCGCCTGGTCGTCGATTCTGATGGGCATCACGCGGGACAGCGCCTTGACGATCCTGGCGGATCAAGGCGTCGAGGTGCGTTTCCAGCCGGTGGCGCGCGAGATGCTTTACATGGCGGACGAAATCTTTTTCACAGGCACCGCGGCCGAAGTTACGCCGGTCAAGTCGGTTGATCGCATCTCGATTGGCTGCGGTGGGCGCGGCCCCATCACTGAGGCGGTGCAGCGCGAATTCTTCGCCATTACCGCCGGTGAAGCGCCTGACAAGTACGGCTGGTTGACACATGTCAACAGTTCCTGAGGGAAATATTTCGCTGGCGAGTGGATGAGCCGGGAGGCGATGATGAAACTCAAAGGTTCGGAAATCATCATGGAAAGCCTGTTGTGCGAAGGCGTCGATGTCATGTTTGGTTATCCTGGCGGCGCGATACTTCCCACCTATGACGCCATGAGCCAATATGAAGACCGCCTGCATCATGTTCTTGTGCGGCACGAGCAAGGGGCGTCTCATATGGCCGACGGCTACGCCAGAGCGACAGGGAAAGTTGGCGTGTGCATCGCCACGAGCGGACCCGGCGCAACGAACCTGGTAACTGGTCTGGCGACGGCGATGATGGATTCGTCGGCGATCGTAGCGATTACGGGCCAGGTTCCGATACCGGCAATCGGCTCGGACGCCTTTCAGGAAACCGATGTCACCGGGGTGACGCTGCCCATTACCAAGCACAATTACCTGGTAACGGATGTGCGCGATCTGGCTTATACGATGAAAGAAGCCTTTCATATCGCGCGGACGGGACGTCCCGGTCCGGTGCTGGTTGATGTGCCGAAGGATGTTCAGATCGCCGAGACCGAATTTATTTGGCCCGAGGCTGACATTGAACTGCCGGGGTACCATCCCCCATGGTCGGCGCGAGACGAAGAAATTGAAGCGGCCCTGCGTTTGATTGCCGAGGCGGAACGTCCCATCATTCTGGCCGGGCACGGCATCATGATGTCTGGCGCGCTCAACGAAGTGCGTGAACTGGCGGAGCGGGCGCAGATTCCCGTCTCACTGACCTTGCTGGGCAAGGGCGCCATGCCGGAAGACCATCCGCTGGTCATCGGCATGATGGGCATGCACGGCGAAGCCTCATCGAATCTGGCAATTCAAGAGGCCGATCTATTGATAGCGCTTGGCATGCGCTTTGACGATCGCGTTACTGGCAACCTCAAGACCTATGCCTTGAACGCGAAGAAGATTCACATCGACATTGACCGCTCGGAAATCAACAAGAATGTCAAAGCCGATGTCGGGATCGCCGGCGACCTGAAGACGGTTTTGACGCAACTTTTGCCGAGGCTGCAGGGCAAGTCGCATCCGGAATGGATTGGACGGATTCGTGATTGGCTGGAAGATTCCAGCGAACGGGACATCCTGAATTACGAAACGCCAGGCATCTTGTTGACGGCACAAGTCGTCAATGACATTTGGAAGCTGACCGGCGGCGATGCCATCACGGTGACCGATGTAGGGCAGCATCAGATGCTGGAAGCGCAGTATTACCCCCATCAGCGTCCGGCGACACTGTTGACCAGTGGTGGGCTGGGCACGATGGGCTTTGGATTCCCGGCGGCAATAGGCGCGAAATTCGGCAAGCCCGACGAAGAAATCTGGGCGATCGTCGGCGACGGCGGTTTTCAGATGACGCTCTGCGAGATGGCAACGGCGGTGCAGGAAAACGTCAACGTCAACATCGCTATTATCAACAATAACTTCCTGGGCATGGTGCGGCAGTGGCAAGAACTGTTTTTCGAGAAACGTTACCAGGCGACGCCGATGGTCAATCCGGACTTCTGCAAGCTGGCGGATGCTTATGGAATCCCGAATCGCTGCGTCACTCAGCGCGATGAAATCGAAGACGCGGTGCGTTTCGCGCAGCACATAGACGGACCCACGCTGATTGAATTTGTCGTTGAAAAAGAAGAGATGGTCTACCCGATGGTGCCGGCTGGCGCCGACCTGCACGATATGAAGCGCAGACCTAAGCCAGGAGAAGCATGATGGCTGAAGTAAAGATCGACAGCAAGGTGACCGTCGTCGCGCTCGTAGAAAACGAACCCGGCGTCCTTAATCGCATCGCCAGTTTGTTTCGTCGGCGCGCTTTTAATATCGATAGCCTCACCGTCGGGCGTACGCACAAACCGCACATATCGCGCATGACGATTCGCGTTGACGCCGGCCCCGAATACGCCAGAAAGATCGCGACCAACTTGCAGAAGCTGGTCAATGTGATCGATGTGCGTATCATCGACGACGAACCACATGTCGAGCGCGATCTGGCCTTGATCAAGGTGCGCAATGATGATGCCCATTCACGCAATACGATCACCGAAATCTGCGACCGCTATCCGGCGCGCATCGTTGATGTCGGTCCCAAGGTGGCGATAATCGAGATGGTGGGCACGGAAGAGATCATCGAGGAATTCATCGAGCAGGTGCGGCCGACCGGCATCGTGGAAATGATCCGCACCGGCGTTGTATCCATGGGACGCGGCACGCGCATCCACGATACGGATTACAAGCGGCCCGATCTGTCGCGCGCCGACGCTGATGGGGCAGCGAACGGCAACGGTCGTATTGTTTAAGCTAGTGCCTTGGCTGGGTCTATTAGCAGCCGCGCAGGAATTTGTTCAATTTCAATCCAGGAGATAAAGCATAGATGGCAACACTCTATTACGACAAGGATGCGGACCTGTCGCTGCTGGATGGCAAAACCATCGCAGTGATCGGCTATGGCAGTCAGGGGCACGCCCATGCGCTGAACGCCCGCGACAACGGCTGCAATGTCATCATCGGTTTGCACGAAGGCAGCCGCAGCAAAGCAAAAGCGGAAGGGGATGGCTTGCGGGTCTTCGCCGTTGCCGAAGCGGCAAAACAGGCGGATATTGTTATGGTGCTGATTCCCGACACACTGCAGGGCAGCGTCTATGAAGCGCATATCGCGCCCAACTTGAAGGACGGCGCCATGCTGATGTTCGCGCATGGCTTCAACATCCATTTCAAAGAGATCGTGCCGCCGGCCTCTGTGGATGTGTCGATGGTCGCGCCGAAAGCGCCCGGGCATCGTGTGCGTGAAGTCTTCACGGAAGGCGCCGGAACTCCCGGTCTTATCGCGGTCGAGCAAGATGCCAGCGGCAATGCCAAAGCGCTCGGGCTTGCTTATGCCAAGGCGATCGGCTGCACGCGGGCTGGCGTCATCGAGACGACCTTCAAGGAAGAGACCGAGACCGATCTCTTTGGCGAGCAGGTTGTGCTCTGTGGCGGCGTCACCGCGCTGATTCGCGCCAGCTTCGAGACGCTGGTCAAAGCGGGCTACCAGCCAGAAGTCGCATATTTCGAATGCCTGCATGAGCTTAAGCTGATTGTTGATCTGCTCTATGAAGGCGGGTTGAGCTATATGTGGTATAGCGTAAGCAATACGGCGGAACACGGCGGCTACGTCATCGGCGACCAATTTGAGGAGTCAATCAAAGAAGAGATGGCGGGTGTGCTTCAGAACGTCCAGAATGGTGAATTCGCCCGGAAGTGGATTGACGAGAACAAGCAAGGCAGGCCGAACTTCAAAGCTCGCCGCCAGCGCGAGCATGACTTGCTGATCGAGAAGGTCGGCGCCGACCTGCGCCAAATGATGCCCTTCCTCGATGCCAAGAATATCAAACAGCAGGACTAAATCGAATGGATGACGCGGCCGAACAGCAGAGCGCGATTGCGAAAGGAGGTGCCTAAATGTCGGAAGATGGTCTTGCTGGCCTTAGTCAGCTGATACGCATTCACGACCGGACTCGATTCAAGAAAGGAACACCTCCAAATGGTAAAGCGAACTTACGACGATAATACGGTCATCATCTTTGACACTACGCTGCGAGACGGCGAGCAGAGCCCGGGCGCGACCTTGTCCAGCGCGGAAAAGCTGGAGATCGCCCGTCAGCTCTCGCGGCTTGGCGTTGATGTGATCGAAGCGGGTTTCCCGGCCGCCTCGCCCGATGATCTGAAAGCGGTCCAGCGCATCGCGCGCGAAGTGGGCACGCCCGACGGACCCACCGTCGCCGGCCTGTCGCGGGCGCTCGAAGGCGATATTCGCACCGCGTGGGAAGGCGTAAAGGCCGCCGCCAAACCGCGCATCCACACCTTCCTCGGCACTTCGCCGAGCCACCTGGCTATGCTGCGCATCGACGAAGAAGAGGGGCTGGAGCGGATCCGCAGCGCTGTCACTTTGGCGAAAAGCCTGTGCGCTGATGTCGAATTCAGCCCGATGGACGCGGGCAGAACAAATACGGAATACCTGATTCAAGCCTGCGCGGTCGCGGTGGAGTGCGGCGCGACGACTCTGAACATCCCGGACACAGTCGGGTATGTCATGCCGGCGGAGTGGGCGGATACGCTGGAGATGTTGATCAACGAGACGCCGGGCGCTGGAGCGGGCAGTGGCGTGATTTGGTCGGTGCATTGTCATAATGATCTCGGTTTAGCCACCGCCAACACGCTGGCCGGATTGACGCGCGGCGTACGCCAGGTCGAGGTGACGATAAATGGAATCGGCGAGCGCGCGGGCAATACCAGCATGGAAGAAGTCGTGATGGCCATCCATACGCGCAAGAGCTTCTACAACCTGCGCACAAACATCGACACCACGCAAATCATGAAAACCAGCCGTATGGTGCGCAACTACATGGGCATGCCGGTGCAGCCCAATAAGGCTATCGTCGGCGCTAATGCCTTTGCCCATGAGTCTGGCATCCATCAGGATGGCGTACTGAAAAACGCCGAGACCTTCGAGATCATGATGCCGGAAGATGTCGGCTTGACGCAGAGCAAGCTGGTGCTGGGCAAGCTCAGTGGCCGGCATGCCTTGCGCGTCCGCCTGCGTGAGCTGGGCTACGAAGTCGACGGCGATGAACTAATGGACGTCTTCCGGCGTTTCAAAGAGTTGGCCGACTTGAAGAAGACGGTGACCGATGCCGATTTGGAAGCGCTGGTGGCCGATGAAGCGGCGCAAAAGCCGGAGGATCATTTCCGCCTGGTCGATATTCAGGTCGTCTGCGGCACGATGGGCATGCCAACGGCCACGGTCAAGATGCTCAATCAAGATGGCGAGGAACTGATCGTGTCGGCTGTGGGCACCGGACCAGTCGATGCTTCGTATCGCGCGATCGATGCGCTGGTCAATGCGCCGAATGAACTGCTCGAGTTTAACGTTCACAGCGTGACCGAGGGCATTGACGCGCTGGGCGAGGTGACCGTACGGATTAGGCCTGCGTACAGCAGCCGCACATTTGGCGGCTACGGCGCTGACAGCGATATCGTCGTCTCAAGCGTGAAAGCCTATGTCGCTGCGCTCAACCGCATGATTTCGAGCATGGGCTTGGGCGACGTTGTTCCCGAGGGCGAAGTGGCGACGGTTGGTTTGACTTCGACTTAGCGGTAGCTCGCTCGTTAATCAGCACAGGAGACAGAGATGACAGTAAATGGAAATCCGCGCACATTATTTGAGAAGGTATGGAGCGCCCATACAGTGCGCGACCAGAGCGACGATGCGCCGGCGGTGCTCTATATCGACTTGCATCTTGTGCATGAGGTAACTTCGCCGCAAGCCTTCTCCATGCTGCGCGAGCGCGGGCTTATGGTGCGGCGTCCCGGTCAGACGATCGGCACGATGGACCACAGCACGCCGACCACGCCCCGCAACGAGTTGGGCATCATCCCGGTTGCCGATGCGATGGCGGCGAAACAGCTTGATGTCTTCAGCAAAAACTGCAAGGACTTTGGCATTCCGATGTACGCTCTTGGTGATGAACATCAAGGCATCGTGCATGTCATCGGGCCGGAAAAAGGACTGACGCAGCCGGGCATGACCATTGTTTGCGGCGACAGTCATACGAGCACGCACGGCGCATTCGGGGCGCTGGCATTCGGCATCGGTACAAGCGAAGTCGGCCATGTGCTGGCGACACAGACACTGCTACAGAACAAACCGAAGACGATGGCGGTCAATGTCGAGGGTCAGCTCGGCGCTGGCGTAACGGCAAAGGACATCATTCTAGCGATTATCGCCAGAATAGGCATCGGCGGCGGCACCGGTCACGTCTTTGAATATCGCGGCGAAGCGATCCGCGGCTTGAGCATGGAAGGGCGGATGACCGTCTGCAA
>JAAXID010000106.1 GCA_012270545.1 Anaerolineae bacterium
CCCGCCAATTTCAAGTCGCCGGTGTATTTCAAGTTGCCCGTCACCTTGGCGGGACCATCAATCAGCGGCGTCGGTTTACCAACAAAAGAGAAATCTGACATTGAGGTTCGCTCCTTTTGACTAGGAGATGAATAAGCAAATACTAACTCGGAGACGCCAATTCCACCACTTGATAACCTTCGCGCTCCGTGCGTTCGCGGAACAGCGCACTCAGCCGCCGCGTCATCCTGCCCACCTGACCGTCTCCAATCGGACGGCCGTCAAGCTCAACTACCGGCGCAAGCTCGCCCATCGTGCCGCTGCAGAACACCTCGTCGGCCCGATACACCTCGCTCAATGAGATGTCCTTGACCTGATGCGGAATCGCATTGCGCTCGCAGATTTCGAGCACCGCCGCCCGTGTGATGCCTTCCGGGCAGGATCCGGTATTCGATGTCAGGACTTCGCCGGCGCGCGCGATGAAGACGTGGGTGGCGTTGGTCTCCGCCACGTAGCCCTGATAATCAAGCATCAGCGCGTCATCGGCGCCGGCCGCGTTGGCTTGAATCTTGGCCAGAATCGAATTGATCAGGTTGCAGGAATGGATATTCTGATCGACGCAATCGGGGGGAATGCGCCGAATGCCCGAGGTGATAAGCCGAATGCCGCTTTTGTCATAAACCGGTGGCTTGTGCTCGGCCAGCACAATCAAGGTGGGACCCTGCGTGTTCAGCCGCGTGTCCATACCACTCGTATATTTGACTCCGCGGCTGAGGGTCAAACGGATATGCACGCCGTCCGTCATGTCGTTCGCCATCAGCGTCTTGCTGATTTCCGCGATGATCTCTTCGTGAGACGGGATCTCGCTGAAAGCCATCGCTTTGGCCGAAGCGCGCAGACGATCCAGATGCGGAATCAATTTAAATATCCGCCCCTGATACAGGCGCAGCCCTTCCCAAACCGCGTCACCGCCTTGCACGGCCGAATCAAATGGACTGATGCTGGCGACATCGCGGTGATAGAGCTCGCCATTGATATTGATCAGCAGATCGCGATTCTTCTCATTGAATGGCTGTTTCATCACGCTCCCTAACCGATGCGATACTGCGCCATCTGCTCGTAGAGCCCCTGACACTCGTCCAATAAACGCTTCATCCGTGCGGGCAAGGACCTGTCGTCTTGCTTGTAAGGCGCGAAGCCGGTCGACCCTTCGACTGCGGCATACCAATGCTTCGCCCAGACGCCGTCGCTCGCTCGCCGACCGGCCCGCCAATGGAGCATCGCCCGGTCAAAGCTCAGGTCAAGCGCGGCGCACAGATTACGCAGCGCACGCTCGGGATTGAGCAAAACATCCTTCGCCGCAATCACTGGTGGAATCGCGCCGGTCGCCGCCCGAACCGCATTGAAAATCTCAACCTGCTGCGGCAGCCCGGTCTGATCCAAACTCGGATTCGGGATCACCTTCGAAAACGAAAGCAGCATTCGGCGCGGATCGCGAATCAGAAAGCAGTTGGAGACTTTGCTCAGCCAGCTTCTGTCAATATGTTCGAGCATGTGCTGCGTCATATGCTTTTGAAAGTAGATCGGTTCCGCGCCGCCAGTCGTCACGAGACTTTCGACAACTTTGCGCCAGTCGGTCTCTCCACAGGCGATAACCTCGTCGGCGCCCGGATGATCGTACCCGGTATGCGACAAATAGTGCGCGTAAAATGGTTCGTCGAGCACCCGCGTATCCGAGCGGCTCTCCCAAGATCGCATCATTGCTGTCGAGATATTGCGCGGTCCTGACCACATTGCTATGATTCGCTGCGGCACTATCGTTCGCCCCTCGTTCATCTGTAGCGGCGAAATAGCGGCATTCCGCTCGCGCCCTGGCGAACGCTGTTCCCATAGTGAATGAGCCGCACAGATGCCGCTATTGTAACTGATTGCAGATGCATTGTCATATATCGCATCTCATTAGAAATGGTAAATTCCGACTATGATACCTCCGCAAAGCAAACAAAAAGCTGTACCGCCGGTCAGTTTCGCCGGTCTGTATCTACGGGACCTGCGCGACCGGCGCCCCCAGGCCGAGGCGATAACAGAGATCGCGAAGTGAGGCATCTATAAGTGATCATTGCTGCACAATACCGGAGGCGCCTTTTAATACTCATCGTGCTGGTCGCGCTAGGAAGCGCCCTTGCCCGGCCGCGTCCGACTTCGGAGGGGGTTCCACTAGGCGAGCAGCAGACCGTCGAGAGCGCTCACCCGCTGGTCTGCGTTCATACCTTGCTCGAGAATGAAGTGCAAGAAGCGAAGATCAAGCGCTCACTGCAATTGACGCGCGAATTAGGCGCTACAACCATCGTGCAATTCTTTCCCTGGGCTTATTCCGAGCCAGAGCGAGGGCGTTACGAGTGGTTCCATGCGGACCGAATCGTGCGCCACGCGCGGCGTCAAGGGCTGCGGATCATCGCGCGTCTCGGGCTTGTGCCGGCTTGGGCGCGCCCGAGCGGCTCGGAGACGCCGACCACGCTCAACTATCTGCCGAAAGAATCCTTTGAAGACTTCGCCCGCTATGCCGCTGCCTTTGCCCAGCGCTACCGCGATGCCATCCACGCCATCATCATTTGGAACGAGCCGAATCTCAGCTTCGAATGGGGCTATCGCCCGGTCGATCCCGCCGCCTACGTTCGCTTGCTGCGCGCCAGCCACGACCAAATCAAGGCGGAAAACCCGGACTTGCAGGTTGTCGCCGGAGCATTGGCGCCCACCCTGGAAAAACCGGGCAGCGCCGCCGGCTTGAATGAAATCGATTACTTGAGCGCGATGTACCTAGCCGGCGCCGGCCCTACCTTCGATGCCCTGGCGATTCACACCTACGGTTTTCGTGATCCGCCCGCCGCTGAACCGGCGCCCGCGCGTTTGAACTTCCGCCGGGCGGAACTTCTGCGCGAGGTCATGATCGCCCATGGCGACGCCGAAAAGCCCGTTTACGTGACCGAGTTTGGCTGGAATGATCATCCGCGCTGGACTCACGCCGTCCGTCCCTCACAGCGTTCCGCTTACACAATTGAGGCATTTGAATACGTCGAGGCGAATTGGGATTGGGTATCGAATCTCTGCATTTGGGCGCTGCGCTATCCCGCTGACTTACTGAGTTATCCCGATAATTTCACCTTGATTAGCGCCGACTTTACCAAGAAGCCAATCTACTTCGCCCTGCAGGAATACGCCCGCGGCTGGGGGAGGAGCGAGCATCCATGGCTACCGCCACCGCGCGCTGGCTGACGCGCCGGAAGACCTTATATCTCGCAATCCCGGTTGTGGCTGGGGTCGCGCTCATTCTTGCAATCTTGCTCATTCGTCAAAGCGTGCCGCCGGACCCCAGCAGCGCTTTCCCCAGCGGCGCGCTTGTCGTTGGCGTGGACGCCAGTTTCCCACCCTTCGCGCTCGATGACGGCGAAACCATGCGCGGGCTGGACATCGACCTCGCTACCGCCATCGCGGAAGCACTCGAAATGCCAATCCGATTCGTCAACATCGGTTTCTACGCCCTGCATGACGCGCTTATAAGCGGGCAGGTTGATATCCTTGTTTCCGCGCTGCGCGTCGATCCCGCGCGCATGGACGATCTGCGCTATACGGGGTCCTATTTCGACAATGGCCTCGTGCTGGTCAGGGCGGCAGATGACCCCGTGACGGACCTCGAATCGCTAGCAAACGCGCGTGTCGCCTACGAATATGCCAGCAGTGCCGATAGCCAGATCCGCGCTTGGGAACAAAACGGTCGGCCAATTCTGAGGATGCCCTATGAGCTGCCGCAGTACGCCCTAGACGCGCTCCAACTGGGGATCGCCGACGCCGCCATCGTAGATGCCACCACGTTTCGACTGTATCAAAGCGAGCACGACAACTGGACAGCCCGATACGAATACATCACCCACGAGCCCTACGCTATTGCCCTACGAATCGACCGCATCGATGCCTGGCAACTGGTGGACGGCGCTCTCGACGCTTTGAAAGAAAACAGCGAACTCGCTAGAATCATCGACGAATGGCTCTAGATCTGTTCTACATTAGGAGTTGAATATGGCTGACAAAGTCCGCTGGGGCATACTGAGTACAGCGAGAATCGGCAGGCGCGTCATTCCCGCGATCCATGCCTCGCGCAATGGCGAAGTCGCCGCCGTCTGCAGCCGCTCGCTTGAGCGTGCGCAGGCCTGGGCCGCCGAGCACGGGATCCCGCGCACCTATGGCAGCTACGAAGAGCTCTTCGAAGACGGCGGAATTGACGCGATCTACAATCCGCTGCCCAACAGCATGCACGCCGAGTGGAGCATCAGATGCGCCGAAGCTGGCATCCCGACGCTCAGCGAGAAACCCTTCGCCAGCGACGCAAGCGAAGCCCAGAGCATCGTAGACGCCTTCGAAAAACATGGCTTGCTGCTAGCCGAAGCCTTCATGTACCGCTTTCATCCACAGCATGCCAAAGTCAGCGAAATCCTGGCGGCGGGTGGCATCGGCAAACTGCAGATTATCAACAGCAGTTTCACCTTTCCCATTACGAACGAAACCAACATCCGCTTGAGCAAAGCCTTGGCCGGCGGAGCGCTGATGGATGTCGGCTGTTACTGCGTCAACCTGATGCGCTTCGTGACCGGCGAAGAGCCGGAACGCGTCTCGGCAGCCGCCCGAATCGGCGAGCGCACGGGAGTCGATGAGACGCTTGTCGGCACACTCGAATTTCCCTCGGGCGTCATCGGACACTTCGACTGCGGCTTGCGCTCATTCGGTCAGCACACCTACACGCTCAAGGGCGCGGAAGGCATGATCGTCGTACCGCAGAGTTTCGTCATCGACAAGGCTGTCGACGGCATCGTTCGGCATTGGCAGGGCGACAACTACACCGAACACGTGATTCCCGCGGTCGACCAATATCAGTTGATGGTCGAGGATTTTGCTGACGCGCTTCTCAATGAGCGCCAGCCGCGATTTGCGCCGTCTGATGCCGTGAACAATATGCTTGTGGTGGACAAACTTCTGGCGCAAGTGCGCTAGTGAAGGGCGCCGGCCAACACACGCTCGCCCGTCTGCACGCGCCAGAGCGCAGCATACAGACCGTCCAAATGCACCAAGTCATCATGGTGGCCGCTCTCCAGAAGCCGACCGCTCTGTAGCACGTAGATCATGTCAGCGTTGCGCACGGTCGATAAACGATGGGCGATGACGATCGTCGTCCGTCCGACGACGATGCGCTCCAGGGACCGCTGTATCGCCGCTTCCGTCTCGTTATCCACGGACGAAGTCGCTTCGTCAAGAATCAGTATCGGTGGATCCTTGAGCACGGCGCGCGCGATCGACAAGCGCTGTCGCTGACCGCCGGACAACTTCTGACCGCGTTCGCCGACGATGGTGTCATAGCCCTGCGGCAGCTCCACAATAAACTCATGGGCTTCCGCGATCATCGCCGCCTCTTTTATCAGTTCGTCGGGAACATCGCCATTGCGGCCATAGGCGATGTTTTCGCGCACCGTCCCGTGGAACAGAAATACATCCTGGCTGACCAAACCGATCGCGTTGCGAATGTCCACCTGCTTGAGCTCGCGCAAGTCGTATCCGTCGAGCGTGACGTTCCCGCCGGTGGCGTCATAGTAGCGCAGCAGCAGCTTGATGACGGTGCTCTTGCCCGCGCCTGTCGCCCCCACAATCGCCACCGTATCGCCGGCCGGCACATCAAGCGTCAACCCCTTGATGATTTCGCGCCCGTCGCTATAAGCAAACTCGACATTGTCCAGGCGCATATGCCCGCGAACCTGACTGAACGGCAGGTGATAGCTGCCATCAATGACGTTCGACTTGATGCCGAGCAAATCCAGTATCCGCTTGGTCGATGCCATTGCGCGCTGATATTGATCGAAGGTCTCGCCCAGTTTCGTCAGCGGCCAAAGCAAACGCTGCGTCATGAAGATAAGCACGCTGTAGGCGCCGATATCAAGCGCGCCGCTTAAAGCCAATTGCCCGCCGGCAACGGTGATGGCGATGAAGCCACAGACGATCGCCATACGAATTAAGGGTGTGAAGGCGGAGCTCAAGCGAATCGCGCGCCGGTTGCGCTCGACGTACTCATCGCTCTCGATGCGCAGCCGCTCGGCTTCGTAGGCCTCGGCGGTGAAGCTTTTGATGGTGGCGATGCCGCTCAAGCTGTTTGACAGGTGATGATTGATCATGCTCACCTGTTCGCGCACGGCGCTGTAGCGCGGTCCCAGCATTTCCTGAAACCTGAAAGACCCCCAAATGATGATGGGGATGGGAATCGCCGCCATCCAGGCGACGCTGGGCGCGATGAAAAAGAAGATCCCGCCGATGACGATGACGGTCGTCAGGATCTGCACCACATCGCTGGCGCCGATATCCAGGAAGCGCTCCAACTGATTGATGTCGTCGTTAAGCACGGACATCAAACCGCCGGTGCTCTGATCCTCGAAGTAAGCCATTTCCAGGTGCTGCACGTGATCATAGGCATCGACGCGCAGGTCATGCTGCA
>JAAXID010000212.1:0-146 GCA_012270545.1 Anaerolineae bacterium
TACATGATGCCGCCGGCGCAGATGGTATCGCCAACGCATTGATCGACGCCGTACTTCAACGGAATATCAATATCCAGCGCAAAGGCATCGAGCCCGCCCTGCCTGATCATGCAAATGACGTAATCGGCATCGGCGATCGCTTCCCG
>JAAXID010000212.1:290-4518 GCA_012270545.1 Anaerolineae bacterium
GGCACCGTCAGCAAATCGGTCATCAGCCGACGGGTGAAGCCGACTGAACCGGCACCGATCATGGCAATCTTCAAAGGCATAAATCACCTAAAGTTAATCTAACCTTAATTTAATAATCTTAGCGGGGTTTGTCAAGTGATGGCAGTTAAGGGGAGTGTCTAAATGGCTGGACTCTGCTTTTCTAACCCCATCCCCGGCCCTCTCGCCATCTCTATGGCGAGCATCCCAAAGCATTGGAGAAGGGAGTTCTCTAACGGGGCTGCGCTAGCACCATCTTTACTTCACCGCCTCGAAATTAGACACTCCCCAGTTAAGCGCTTTGCGCGCGCCATTCTGCCATGGTTTTGCCGCCATTGCTCTTGTTGCAATGCGTGCAGAGCAGCTGCAGATTATCGAGGTGGTCAGTACCGCCTTTGGAACGCGGCAGGATATGATCGACTTCCATAACCTTGAAAGGGAAATGGGTATCTCAGCCGATGCAGACGCCTTCATGTTCGCCATGTTCATGCATGTCAATATCAGAAAGCGTCCATGTATCCTTGAAGGCGGCGCCGGCCGCCTACGAGCCAATCGGGGCGGAATAATCTTCGTTGGAGTATGAAGGGCGGGTCGAGGTAAATCAGGTCGATGCAGGCGCTGTTGATGCCGCGCATGACGGGCAGGTTGTCGCCCGTCCAGACCGTTCCGCTGGCGAAATTGGCGCCACTCATGCCAAGCCCGCGACCGCCCATAACCGATCCATATATTCAGCTGCCAGCTCGGCCGCCGCCCGCGGATCCTCCAGTGCGTTCACACGCTTGCTGAAAGGCTCCGGCGTCACGGGACCGTCATAACCCAGCGTAGCCAGCTTCTTCATGAATCCTTCCAGCGGCAAGACGCCGGTCTCGGTCGGCAGCCGCCGATCGTGATCGTTGTACTCGGCCATCGTGAGCCCGGCAGGCGCGTCGTTGACGTGCACGTTGACGATATCCGCATTACTGATCTTGTCCATATCGTCCAGCGAGCCGCCCGATGTATACAGATGCCAGACATCCAGCAGCAGTCCGACATTGCCCGTGCCGCAAGCCGCCGCCATTTCCAGCATGCCTTCCATATCGTAAATGAAATCGTGCTGATCGGCCGGGCGCAGGCTCTGCGGACCGATGAACTCGATGCCGAAGCGAATACCGTGATCGTTGCAGACCTCGGCGATCGCCTTGAAGCGCTCCAGGTGCCAAGCGAAGTTTTCATCGTATTCGCGCTCGGTCGATGATGGCGGGCACCAGGTCGAAGACCGCAGCGCGCCAATTTCAGCGCCCAGCGCCGCATACTTCGGCAGCGCCGCCAAATCAGCGCGCCAGTCTTCGTGCTGCCAGCGCACCGTCATGCCCCAAGCGCCATACTTGATGCCGGCCTCATCAAACAGCGCGCGCACGTAATCCGCGCCCTGCGCCTCCGCCAGGTTCGCCGCTTCATGTATGCTGAAATCCAAGCCTTCATAGCCCGTGTCCTTCGCCAGTTTGAGACTCTCCCGCAGCGATAATCCTCGTATCCCAAGCGCGCCCGGGCTCAATGTCTTGTACATCAGTGCTTCCCTTCAGCGAAATATTCGCCAAATCCTTCATTCACCCCGCAAACTATAACCGATTCCACAATTCATTGCACCGGCCTCTGTTTTTCTCGGGAGTGGTGAATTGTGGATATGGCAACCTATATTTCTGTCTAAGGCAAACCTAGACGTAGAGGCGACTCTGTGAGTCGCCCGCATTGGCAAATTCAGGCTTCGGACGATCCGAGGATCGCCCCTACAACCATTCGATTATTTGGGCAGTACCTTTCTTGCGGCTGTTATTCTCATTACTTTCTTGGAATCGCTTCTGTGTCCTCTGTGGTGAAATAATCTTGCTTCCGTCGTACAATGCCCCCATGAATACCAACGCGCTCAAACAGCAAGCGGGCGAATACGCCGCCGCCTTCGTCGAATCGAGCATGATCGTCGGCCTAGGCAGCGGCAGCACCGCCATCTTCGCCACCCGCCGCATCGCGGAGCGCATCCACCGCGGTGAGCTAGCAGACATCGTCGCCATCCCCACCTCGCTCGCCACCGAAGCAGCCGCCATCGAGCTGGGCATCCCGCTGACCACCCTCGCCGAACATCCGCGCATCGATATCACCATCGACGGCGCCGACGAGGTCGATCCCGCTTTCAATCTAATCAAAGGTGGCGGCGGCGCGCACCTGCGCGAGAAAATCGTCGCCCAAGCGACCGAGCGCCTGGTCATCGTCGCCGATGACTCCAAACTCGTCGATCAACTCGGCGCGTCCTGGGCGTTGCCGGTCGAGGTCATCCCCTTCGGCTGGGAATCGCAAGCGGCTTACCTCGCGTCCCTCGGCGCGAGCCCAACTCTGCGCATGGATGGCGACACCCCTTTCGAAACTGACCAGGGCAACATCATCCTCGATGCGGACTTCGGGCGAATCGCCGACCCGGCCGCTCTCGACACAACGCTCAACGCGCGCGCCGGCATTGTCGAGCATGGTTTGTTCATTGGGATGGCACATGATGTGGTGGTTGCGGGGGCGGATGATCTGCGGCACCTGCGCAAAGCGTAGACGACTAGGGGCATCCCGCTACGCGCTCGTTAAATTCGGCGTACTCGGTGGTAAAATCTCCCACAAATAGGAGTTCAGACATGACAAAAGCCCCCAACTGGCGCGAGGACGGCGTCCGCATCGTCCGCGGCGGCGAGCTCGATAGCAACACCCCACAAACCCCCGGCATGACCCGCGCCGCCGCCATCAACTACGCCAAAGCCGGCGCCGAGAAACTTTGGGCCGGCACGGTGAACATCCAGCCCGATGCCAAAACCGGCGCCCATCACCACGGCGAACTTGAAAGCGTCATCTATGTGCTCAGCGGACGCGCCCGCATGCGCTGGGGCGAGAAGCTGGAATACGTCGCCGAAGCCGATGCCGGCGACTTCATCTACGTCCCGCCCTTCGTACCTCATCAGGAAATCAACGCCGACCCCGATGAGCCGCTCGTCTGCATCCTCATCCGCAGCGACCAGGAAGCCATCGTCGTCAATCTCGACATCGAACCAGCAGAAACATCCGAAACCATCTGGATCGGTCCCAACCACCCCGCGCAGCCAGATTGACCCACAATTCAATCGAGATTTGTAGGAGCGGCTCTGTGAGTCGCCCGCCCTGGTGGGGGGTCTACAGGCTCGGCACCAGCAACACCTTTGACACATCGCCCGGCGCCTCGATCAGACGCTGGAACCAGCCGCCGCCTTCAGCCAGCGGCGCCTCTTGAATCCATGGGTCCAGCTTGATCGCGCCCTGCCCCAGCAGCTCGAGCGCCCGCGCGAAATTGGCTGGCGTATAGGCGAATGAGCCCTTCGCCATGATCTCGCTCCGGATCATCGCAGCGACCGGCATCGCGCTGCTCTCCTCGTGCAAGCCGCTTAGGATCAGCCGCCCGCCCGCTTTCGTGGCCGCGACGCACTGCTCGCGCGTCAAAGCCGTGCCCACCGCATCGATCGTGACGGCGACGCCAGCGTCATCAGTCGCCTCGCGGACAGCCTCAACCGTGTCGACCACGCTCGGCTGTAGCGGAACACCGCCTAAAGCTGCTCCCATCTCAAGCCGTGCCGCATCGATCTCGGCGATGAAGACGCGCGCCGCGCCTTGATAGCGCAACATCTGCAGCGAGAGCAGGCCGATCGGGCCCGCGCCGATGACCAGACAGTCGGCATCGGCGACAGCGCCCGCCAGCTCGCCGATGCGCACGGCGCAGCCCACCGGCTCGGTCAACGCGCCGGCACGCGTGTCCATGCCAGCCGGCAGCGGCAGCGCAAGCTTGGCCGGCGCGCTCAGGTATTCGGCGAAGGCGCCCGGACGATGCGCCCCCAGCAAACGGCGTTTCCAGCAGAGCTGGTTCAGGCCGGCCGCGCAGGGCTCACAGTCGCCACAGTACCAAAGCGGATTCACCGTCACCAGCGAACCCAGCGTCAGATCGGGCCGAATCGTGGGAACGAGGGCGCCCATATCGACGATCTCGCCGGCGAATTCATGACCCATAATCAACGGCGGGACGCGCAAGGCGTTATGACCCAGATAGCCGCTCAGCTCCGAGCCGCAGATGCCTGCGTGCCCCACACGCACGATGATCTCATCGGCGGCCGCCGCCGGCTCCGGCTCGTCGCGCAGCGTCATCGTCCGCGCCGCTTCCCATACCAATGCT
>JAAXID010000101.1 GCA_012270545.1 Anaerolineae bacterium
TAATTATCCTGCAGAATACGCTGCTGCCGCCCGAGAACGATCAGAATGTGCTGCTGGCAAATAGCATCGCCTTTGTTTTGGCGGTCTGCAGCAATTTCATCTGGAATCGGGTTTGGACCTATCCCGATTCCCGAAGTTATTCAGTGCGTCGCCAATTGACACAATTTGCGCTTGTCAGTGTTATCGGGCTGGTCATCCGCAATCTCTGGATCAACGGCACATACGAATATCTCGGGCAACTGTCAACTACGGTTCTGCAGGGCGCGACTTCTGGATATGCGCCGGCGCTAATCGACCAGAACAAACTGGGAACAACTATTGGCTTGGTATTTGGTGTGCTGATCGTGATGATTTGGAACTTCGTGGCCAATCGATTCTGGACCTATAACGACGTCGAATAGCGTGCACCGGATCGCACTGGATTATACCCCCGCGCTCAAACAGACCGGCGGAATCGGACGCTACGTGCGCGAACTCACCGGCGCTCTGGCTTCGATCGATACGTCCAATGCCTATCGACTTTTCGCAGCGGGCGCTAAATCCGCGGAACTGCCAGAGCCGCCTGGCGAGAACTTCAGCTGGAATTCGACTCGCATCACCAGCAAGTGGCTTGCTCGGCTCTGGCATCGCGCCGGCATTCCGCTCCCCGTCGAGACTTTCACCGGTCCTGTCGACTTATACCACGCGACCGATTTTGTGTTGCCGCCGACCCGGTCCAGGACGCGGACATTGCTGACTGTGCATGACTTGTCATTTGTGCGCGTACCGAGCGCTGCCAGCCCGCCGCTAAAAGCTTATCTGGATGCGGTCGTTCCGCCATCGGTCGAGGCGGCTGAACGCATTTTGGCCGATTCCGAAGCCACAAAAGCTGACTTGATAGAGCTTTATCGAACGCGTGAAGACAAGATCACCGTTTTGTACAGCGGCGTTAATCGACGATTCCGGCGAGAGAATGACCCCGAAGCGCTGCAAAGAGTGCGCCTCAAATATGGCTTGGCGAGCGTCAGCTATATCCTATCCGTTGGCACTGTACAGCCACGCAAGAACTTCAGCCGCGTGGTAGAGGCGCTATCGATTCTGCGCCAATCGGGACAGGATCTCCATTATGTCATCGCCGGCGGCAGCGGCTGGCTGCAAGATGAATTGCGGGAGACGATAACGCGTACAGGCATGAACGATTATGTTCACTTGATCGGATTGGTTGCGGATCGAGACCTGCCGGCACTTTATAGCGGCGCGCGGATGCTTGCCATGGTTTCGCTTTATGAAGGTTTCGGTCTGCCGGTGCTGGAAGCGATGGCCTGTGGCACGCCGGTGATAACCAGCAGTCTGTCGTCGTTGCCGGAAGTGGGCGGCCGCGCCGCGCTGCTGGTCGACCCGCATGATATCGAAGCCATCCGTGATGCGATCCTGAAGCTTCAAACGGACGCGTTGAGCAGAAAGCAACTGATCAAGGCCGGCTATCGGCAGGCGCAGAGATTCTCCTGGGAGCGCGCGGCCAGAGAACTTAAGTCGATATATGATGAGATCTTAGACGATGAAGGATTTCTATGATGCATAATCAATCGGCAGCCATCTATACATGCGGGGATCCGCCTGGATGAGCCAGCGAAACGCCTCCGACAATTATTCATCACTCATATACGCCCTTGTCCTTGGTGGCCTGTTTGGCTACGTGCAGCCGTGGATTGTCGTGCCATCTGGCTCAATGACGCTCAATGTCTTTGACCTGGCGGAATGGGCGAGTCTCATTCCGACACAACAGGTCACTTCCCCGCCGCTCTTGGTACCGCTACTTCTGCGTTTGCAGCCTGTGATTCTGTCTTTACTGCTGGGCGTCATTGCGTCGGGACGCAAGAGGATGGCGCTAACAGCCCTGGCGATTTGCCTTCTCGCGACCGCGCAACTGCCACCGTTCGAGTTTGTGAACGATATCAACAACTTGAACTATCGCCAACAATTCATCCTGGCCGCTGCCAGCCTGGTCGCGGGATTCTTCTTGCTTCCATTAGAGTCCCGGCGAGTTTCAACGTTTGTCATGCTGGCTCTCCCCGCTGTCGGGATCGTGACCGCCGCTCTCGGACTGTCGGAGGCAGGGGCGCTTTACCGTCAATTTCAGCTGGATGCCGCTCCCGGCGCGGGAATCTGGATCTTGGGCTTGAGCTACGTGGCGACGATCACAATTTCGCTGCGCGGCTTATAGCGTTCATGACATCCAGAAAGGAAAAAGGCAGCTTTCGCCACCTTGTTTGCATGATTGATATGCGTGACAAATCATTCCATATTGGATTTGATATACTCGACGGCTTGCCCGACGGTCTCAATCCGCTGCGCATCCTCGTCGCTTATTTCGCCACCAAATTCTTCTTCAAATGCCATGATCAATTCAACGAGGTCAAGCGAGTCGGCCTCAAGGTCTTCGCGAAAGCTGGCGCCCTCCAGGACCCGCTCTTCTTCCACGCCCAAAAGCTCAACCACGATTCCCTTCACACGTTCCTCAATTGATGCCATGTCTGCCCTACCTCCTGAATGGAATCCGTCAATTATGACAACTCATTATACTGATTTTCACGCACCTTGCTAGACGATTCATGGGGAGCGCAATGATTGACAGACCTCAGTATCATCAGTACGATAATCGTGCTATCTTGCAATAGATGGCGTCCTGACATAAGGAACACCAGTCCATGTCGAAAGTGACGGAACAACCATCCACCGAGAGCCGCAAGGTGGACCACATTCGCATTAACCTGGAAAATGACGTGCAGTTTCCGTGCTTGACAACCGGGCTGGAGCGATATCGGTTTCTGCACGAGGCGCTGCCCGAGCTAAGCCTGGATGATATCGACACGACGACGAGTCTCTTCGGCAAGCAATTGGCCGCGCCGCTATTGATCTCGTCCATGACCGGCGGGACGGAGATTGCCCAAACCATCAACCGCAACCTCGCCCGTGGCGCGCAAGAACACCGTATCGCAATGGGTTTGGGATCACAGCGGGCCGCGATTGAAGACAGCACACTTTCGGTCAGCTACCGCATCCGTGATGTCGCGCCCGACATACTGCTTTTCGCCAACGTAGGTGCGGTGCAGTTGAACTACGGTTATGGCCTGGAACACTGCCAGAAAGCGATAGACATGGTCGGCGCCGATGCGCTAATTCTCCATTTCAATGTCTTGCAGGAGGCGGTTCAGCCCGAAGGCGATATCGATTTCTCTGGCCTCCTACGCAAAGTAGAGGCTATCTGCGCTCAAGCCAGCGTTCCAGTCGTTGCGAAGGAAGTCGGCTGGGGCTTTTCAGAAGCAGCTGTCCGCGGCCTTGCCGGCGCCGGCGTGTCGGCAATTGACGTTGCCGGTTCTGGTGGCACCTCCTGGAGCGAAGTGGAATACCACCGAGCGCCAACCGCCTTTCACGCCCGGGTTGCGCGCAGCTTCGCCGATTGGGGCATCCCGACAGCGGAGGCCATCCAGTATGCGCGTCGCGCCGCGCCCAGCTTGCCGATCATCGCCAGTGGCGGCCTGCGCGATGGCATTGACATCGCCAAGAGCCTTGCCCTCGGCGCGGACATCGCCGGCCTGGCCAGCCCATTTTTGCAGGCGGCCAGCGATTCGTTTCAGGCGGTCAATGCGCTAATTCAAGCACTAAAGACGCAACTGCGGATCGCGATGCTGTGCACCGCTTCGCGCGATATCTGCGCCTTGAAGCGAGCTGAATTGCAGCTCATATCTTGATACGACTGACAAATTGTCGAATCACAAAGTTGCTGAGCAGTCGCCCAGACTCGCTGAGGCGTACGTGCCCCGCCGTGACGTCAAGCAGTCCGGCTGCACACAGCTTGTGCGTCGCATCAGGGAACATCTCGACTAGATCGCGACCGAATCGCTGTTTGAAGCGCGCGCGATCGATGCCCTCCTGCGTGAGACGCAAACCCATCATGATGGTCTCGTACAGATCATCCGCCTCAGTCACTCGGGTGGATTTCGCAACTGCCGGTGTTAGTGATGCCGCATCGCGACCGTCGCCTCCGTTACTCAACGCCGCAATATACCGCTCGGGCGCCGCAATCGTCGAGTAGCGGCGGCCTTCAGCGAATCCATGGGCGCCAGCGCCGACGCCGATGTAGTCAAGGTTGCGCCAGTATTGAAGGTTGTGGCGGCATTCCTTTCCGGGCCGGCACCAATTGCTGATCTCGTACTGATCGTAGCCGGCCGGCGCCAGTGATGCCGATGCAAACTCATACATATCCGCGAAGACATCGTCGTCAGGTCGCGGCAGCTCACCGGCGTCGACCTTCAGTCGCAAGCGCGTCCCCCCTTTTAACTCCAGGCCATACATGGAAATGTGCTCCGGTGAAAGACGCAGCACCGCCGTGACTGTTTCTTTCCAATCCGCCAGCGATTCTCCGGGCGAGCCGAAAATCACATCGAGATTGATGTTGTCGAAGGCCGCTAGCCTGGCGGAGCTCACGGCCGCGTCCACCGCCGCGAGATCGTGCTGTCGATCAAACATTCTCAGTATCGCCGGATTGGCGGATTGCATCCCGATGCTCAAGCGATTGAAACCGATGTTGCGCAAGTCGCGCAAATAGGCCTCGTTCAAGTCATCGGGATTCGCTTCCAGCGAGATTTCCGCATCGTCGTTAATGTGGAACAGTCTGCTCACTTGGCCGAAGATCTGTTCGACTTGGGGAGGGCTCAGCAGCGAAGGCGTCCCGCCCCCGAAGTAGACAGTGTGGACGCGCTTGTCTCGGACCTTCTGAGCGGCGGATGCCAGCTCGCTGCAGAGCGCATCGATGTATTCCGGCATCAAATGCGCCAAATCGGTATAGGTATTGAATGCGCAGTAGCCGCATCTGACAGCGCAGAATGGGATATGGATATAGATTGACAGCTTGGATTCGCGCTGCGGCACGGCTTCTACCTGCCTTAAGCCAGTGATTGCGTCATTTTCATTGGTAAAATATAATTGTGCAAGTTGTCATTCCCAAAAGGCACTATCATACGAAGCTGATTGACTGATACTTGTCAAGACTGGCGAGGGATGACGCAGCCATGAGCATTTACTCTACCGTGTTGTAGGCATTCACGATGGATTTCCTCCGCAGATTATTCGGCAAATCGAACCAAGATTCGACGCCTGGAAGCGCCACGCGCCGGGCATCGCATGTGACACCGAGTCGTACACAGCGCGTCAATATGCCGATCCGGGAGGAGCCGCCCCCGGCGCAGCCGGAAGCCAGATCTGAAGCGGAATCGTCAATCGAGTCATCATCCGCGCTCGAAACTGAGGCGCCAGTTGTTGAGCCCGCTCCGGCCGACGATGTCGCTGTGCTTGAACCGGAGCTGGCGCAGGAAGCTAGCGTATCCGAGCCGGAAACAGTCATTGAGGCGCCGCCGCCCGTGGACGAAGTAGAGGCGGTACCGAGTGTCTCAACGCCTCCGCTTACGGGAATTCCGACGCCCAAACCGATTCTCACGCGACAGCGCCAGTCATTGACTTATGGAATCGCCAGCGATGTCGGGATCGCGCGCGAAAACAACGAAGACGCCTGCTTCGGCATGCAGTGGCATTCAATAACGGTGGATGACCGCCCGGATTTCGGGCTGTTCATCGTCGCCGACGGCATGGGCGGGCACCTGGATGGTGAACGCGCCTCTGGCGTCGCCGTGCAGACGCTGGCGGCGGAAATGCTCGACAGCATCTATGTGCCAATGCTGAAAGACTTCAACGCCGACAGCAGCCCGACCATATTGGAAGCACTCGTCAACGCGTCCGAGAAGGCGAATCGCGCCGTCATTAAGCGTGTTCCTGGCGGTGGAACGACCCTCTCCGCGGTCGCCATCGTCGGCAATCTGGCTTACCTGGTTCACGTCGGCGACAGCCGCGCTTATCTGCTGCACAAGGACAAAATCGAGCAGCTCACAACCGATCATACCTTGGTGCAGCGCCTCATCGAGATGAAGGAACTGACGCTGGAAGAGGCCGAATACTACCCGCAGAAGAACGTCTTGTATCGGGCGCTCGGACAGAACGAACAACTGAAGATGGAGCGTTTGATCCGAACTTTGCCGTCCGGATCCCAGGTGCTGATCTGTACCGATGGGCTATGGGATCTGGTTGAAGAAGACGCCATCCGAGACGTTACAATGGCATCCGGTTCGCCGCAGGAAGCCTGTGACAATTTGGTGCGCATCGCCAAGGACCGTGGCGGCGGCGACAATATTTCGGTCATTGTATTCAAAGTGCCGAGCGATGAAGCCGCATCCTGAAACCTGGTAACCGGCGGCGGCTCGCTATTAGCTGCAAGTTTTCAGGCCAGGTCACAAAGCGCTGAATCACCGTAATCGGAGAAACGCATGAATCCAGGCGCCGCAATTCATCCCAGGCAAAAGGGAAAGCGCATTTTGGTTGTCGATGACGAACCGCGGATGATTGGCTTCATTCGCATGAATCTGGAATTGGAAGATCACCTGGTGATTGAAGCGCACAGCGGCCTGGAAGCCCTCGATGCGATTCGCACTCAGCTGCCCGACCTGGTGCTGCTGGATGTCATGATGCCGGAGTTGGATGGCTTCGAGACGCTGCGGATGCTGAGGGAATTCTCCGACATTCCGGTCATCATGCTCACAGCGAAGGGCGAAGAAAACGACAAGGTTTACGGCCTTGAGCTAGGCGCGGACGATTATATCACCAAGCCCTTCGGTCCGCGTGAGCTGTCAAGCCGCATCAAGGCGATTTTTCGCCGGCTCGAGAAACCGACCACTGACGAAGCAATACTGCACATTGACGATCGCCTCAGCGTCGATTTCAACCGGCGCGAGGTGATCATCAAAGACGAGCGCATCAAACTTCGGCCGACGGAATATCGTCTGCTTTACCACCTCATCCGCAACGCTGGCTGGACAGTGCCGCACGACCAGCTGCTGCAGAAAGTTTGGGGATACGAATATCGCGATGAGGCGCACTACGTCCGTCTTTACGTTAATTATCTGCGCGACAAAATCGAAGAAGATCCCGCGAACCCGCAATACATCATCACTGAGCGCGGCGTTGGTTATCGCTTCGTCGACTTCCGAAACTGAGCGATGTCCAAGCGGACCTAATCAAGGAGAAAACCGAAGTCGATGTAAAGACAGGCATTCGCCGCCAAGTGTTTTCCCTGCGCCCCGCAGTCGATCCGCCCGTATTCGCGAAAGATGAAGATCGACCGGTCGCGCCGCTTCAGCCGTTTTTTCAGCGTATTCCACTGCGATTTGCTCGGCAGACTTTCTCCCTCGGCCAGTTGGAAATGCTTCAGGTCGAAGATGGCTCGGAAATGGTGATCATCAAATTCAACCAGTTGAAGCAGCGCGGCCCCGCGGGGACCCGAAAGCGCCCGATGGATGAACGACGCGGCATAGCTGCGCTTGACTTTGCGAAATTGCGGTAGGTCATTGTCCATGGCATCAGGTCCTTTCACGAAGCAGGAGGGCTTCCAGCACATACTGAGTTGTCCTGGGCGAGCCGGCGACAAGTTTGGCGGATGACATATTCGCCCTTTAGGATTATACTCCCGCCCTTAAAGAGGAAGGCGCCATGAGCGAAGTTGATGGACAGAGCTTCAAGAATATTCTCGCTTGCTGGACGGCGGGCATCACCGTCGTCAGCGTATCTTCGAACGATGATTGGCAAGCAATCACCGTCAATTCATTCGCGAGCGTCAGCATGGTTCCGCCACTGATTTGCCTTAATATCGCCAATCGGCTGGATACATGCCGCTATATGGCAAGCGAAGGACATTTTGCTATCAGCATACTCTCCGACAAGCAGCTGGACATGGGCAAAAGATTCGCCGGTTACTTCGACGATCAATTGAGCAATCGTTTCGATGGCTTGACCTGTGAGAGGACTGCGCTCGGCGATCCCATCATACCGGATGCGATGGCCTGGCTATCCTGTAGCGTGGAAGAACGGATCAATTTCGGTGAGAACAGTATGTTCGTCGGTAAAGTCAGAGAAGGCGCCTGGACCGACGACAAGACCCCCCTCCTGTATCACAACCGCCGCTGGGGCATTTTCCAGGCGACCGAAGAAAAGTAATCCGCCGAATCGGCCAACTTACACCAAGTCGATTGCGGCAACGGCCGCGCCAACGATGCCTGCGCGATTTCGCAGCCGCGCCGGCACAATCTCCGTTTTGCATTTGATATAGGGGAAGAACTTCTGATAACGTTTGCTGACGCCGCCCCCAATGATGAAGAGATCGGGCGTAATCAGCGATTCCAGATATTCAAGATATTCCGAGACGCGCTTGCCCCACTGTTTCCAACTGTATCCACGCTCCTGCCGGGCACGGTCGGTCGCCCGTTCTTCCGCGTCTTTGCCGCGGATGATTAGATGACCTAATTCCGTATTCGGCACCAGGCGTCCGTCGATGAAGAGCGAACTGCCGATGCCGGTGCCTAGAGTGAGAATCGCTACCAATCCGTCACGTTCGCGACCGGCGCCGAATCTCATTTCGGCGATGCCCGCGGCGTCCGCATCGTTAAGCACGATGACGGGATTGCCCGTTTCCTTTTCAAGCAGACTCTTGGCGTCCGTACCGATCCAAGCGCTGTCGATATTGGCAGCGGTCATGGTCACACCGCGCTTCACCACCGCCGGAACCGTACAGCCAATGGCGGACTGCCAGTTGAAATGAGCGGAGATTTCCCCGACGACGGCAGCGACGGCAGCGGGTTTGGAGGGCTGCGGCGTGTCAATCCGCAGGCGCTCTGTGGCGAACTCGCCGCTGACGGTATCGACGATTGCGCCCTTGATTCCTGATCCACCGATATCGATTCCGAGCACTTCCATATCATGAGCCTCCTGAACCGCGTATGATCGAGCCGATTCTACCATATCGTTCTCCGGTTCAGCGGCATCATGTCCCTTGTCTATGCGCTCCTTCGCAGGCGGTTTCATTCCGAGCGATGCGCAAGCCAACGTTAGCCTGCGATTGCTATACGTTAGCCAGATTCCCGCAGTCGCAAATTGAAGTAATCGCAGTTTTGCGCTTTAATTGTAGTGAAACCATCGCGAGTTGAGGAAGCCTATGCGTTGTATTGGTTTGTTGCTTTCGGCAGCTATTTTCATCCTGACAAATACGCTAGCGGTCGCGCAAACTGCTTGTTCACCGGAGGGCTGTGGTTTGTCCGCCAGCGCGATCGAGGCGAATCGCTGGCCCAACGTACAGCCACTGCAAATCAACGAAGAGTTGCTCTACGACCGTGACTACCGCCAGATAGACGGCATATTCAGCGTGCATAGCTCGCCCAATAGCCTCGAAAGCGAGAGCTTCGGACCTGGTTATACATTCGTCACCGTGTTTGAGCAGAGCGGCGAATGGTCGCGAGTGGGTGAGAATCAATGGGTGAAGTCGGAGATCCTGAGCGACACGATCGCGCCATCGCGCTTTGCCGGCGCGCTGCTGCCGCTTGACAGGCAGCTTCCCTATACCGTCGCCTGGACGCTGTGGCATCTGCGCGGATCCAAAACGCCGGGTGGTCCGGAAGCGGCTGACAACCCCTTCCTGTATCGCTACACACGCGTCTACATCTACGCTACAGTCGAAGTTAATGGCTACAACTGGTACCAAATCGGCCAGAATCAGTGGGTGCATCAATTCAAAGTCGCCAAGCTGCTGCCGGTGGCAAAGCCGGCAGAAGTTGACACGGAAAAGTGGGTCAGCGTCGATTTGTATGAACAAGTCGCGATCGCCTACGAAGGGGATAAGCCTGTCTTCGCCACGTTGATTTCGTCAGGGATGGAAGAATGGCCCACCAACGAAGGCGTTTTCCACGTCTATGTGCGTTTCACGCGTACGCTAATGAGCGGGGCTTATGCCCAGCCAGACTTCTATTACCTGCAAGAGGTGCCCTGGACAATGTATTTCGATGACCAAATTGCTTTGCATGGCGCCTATTGGCACGATGGATTCGGTTTCCGCCGCAGTCATGGCTGTGTCAACCTCACCGTCACGGACGCGCACTGGCTGTTCCACTGGGCGCAAAGCGAATACGACTACCAGGCCGGCGATCTAGTCGGTCCCGCGGTTTACGTTTATTCCAGCGGCGAATACGACTGAGGCTGTAGCACGCCTAGGTCACCCGGGCGGCTTCGGCTACCTGAAAGCCCTCGATGTAGCCCTGTGTCGCCAATAGCTCAGCATTCATAATGCTGCAGCCGGCAGCGCCACGCACCGTATTGTGAGACAGAGCGGCGAATTTGTAACCGAGGATCGGGCACGCTCGTAACCGGCCGATGCTGGTCATCATGCCGCGGCCGGCGTCGCGATCTCGCCGCGGCTGCGGACGGTCAATGTGCTCGAGATATTGCAGCGGATACTCGGGCGCGCTGGGCAGGCGCGGGATCGGGTCAGCAGCTTGCCAGGTCCTCCAGTCGTCCACGATCGAAGACAGCGCGGGTCCCTCGTCCAGTTCAACTGATATATTGACCAGGTGGCCATCGAGAACCGGCACACGCGTGCAGGTCGCGCTCACCACCATGTCCAGAGTCTGGATGACTTCTCCGTCGAAATAACCGAGCATCTTCCGCGATTCGATTTCCATCTTTTGCTCGTCGCCCGGTACGAAGGGAATGATATTGTCAATCATGTCCATGGACGCTACGCCGGGATAACCGGCACCACTGAGGGCCTGCTCACTCACCAGATGCAGCCGGCGCAGACCATATTTGAGAAGGGGCTTCAGCGCCATCACGACCGGCATAACCGTGCAATTGGAATTTGCGATCAGGGCGCCGCTAGTCCAACCGCGCTGGCGACGTTGGACGTCAACCAGGCCAATGTGCTCGGCGTTAACCTCGGGCAAAAGCAGCGGCACATCCGGAAGCATGCGATTGGCTGAGGCGTTGCTGCAGACGACATGACCGGCATCAGCCAACTCCAGTTCGCGCGTCATCGCCGCTTCTTTGGGCAGCGCCGAGAAAATGAGCGGCGAATTGATTGGGTCATCCAGGGCTTTCACGGCAAGCCCGGCAACGGCCGCCGGCGGATTATCGTTCAGGATCCAATGCGCCGCCTCGGCATAAGTTTTGCCAGCGCTGCGATGTGATCCGATTACTTCGCGCACGCGAAACCAAGGATGATTATCCAGCAATTGAATGAATCGCTGCCCTACCGCGCCGGTCGCGCCGAGAATCGCTGCACCAAGTTTCCGCATTTCCCTCTCCCGCTTTACATGCCGACAGTGCCGGAGCGAACGGCCGGGTACGAACCCAACATCTTGACGAATGACGTTAACTGCAACAGCTGTGTCAGCAGTTCTTGACAGCGCGGTTCCTGCCAATGCCCCTCAAAGTCGAGGTAGAAGAGCGGCTCCCACGGACGATTGCGCCGCGGACGCGATTCCAGTTTGGTCAGGTTTAGATCGCGCTTGGCGAACTCGCCCAGACAGTGATAAAGCGCGGCCGGGCGGTTCCGTGTGGCAAAGACAATTGAGGTCTTGTTGTAGTCGGATGGCGCGGGATCATCATGGCCCATCAACAGGAAGCGCGTATAATTGAACTGTTCGTCTTCGATCTCGTTTGCCAATAATTCTAGATCATATAATTCGCCAGCGAGGGTCGAGGCGATTACACCAACACCGGGCTCCGGATTCTGCGCGAGATCCTGCGCGGCGCCGGCCGTATCAAACCAACCCACCGCTTCCATATTGTTGCGCTTCAAATAGCGTTCGCATTGCATCAGCGCCTGCGGATGTGAGCGGACCTGTGTGATGTCTTCCAAGGTCGCGCCTTGATTGGCAAGCAAGGCATGATGCACATGCAGGATCACCTCAGCCTGAATTCGCACATCATGATCAAGCAGCAGTTCGTAGGCGCCGCTTACGGAACCGGAAAAGGCGTTCTCCACCGGCAGCAAGCTGTAATCTGCGGCGCCGGTTTGCAATGCATCGAAGAGATGATTGAAATCCTGACAGGGACAGGCTTCGACATCATCGCCAAAATGCTGCCGGACAGCGATTTCCGAATTGGCGCCGGGTATGCCTTGATACGCAACTTTTGGCATGCGATTAACGCTCGCTTCTCTCACACTCGGCAAATCATAAACAACGCGCGCCGATAATTGAAGTCTCTAGTTCAGCGGCTCACAACGCGGGACCGGCGAGCGAGCAATGCGCCCTATCAGACAGAAGACGGGCTAGGCTTTTGTTCTGCGACAAATCCTGCGAGAATCCGTATAATAATTTGAAAGGCCTGTACACGAGGAAAACTGATGACAAACGAACAGCGCTTCGACCCGATGAAAGAAATCCAGAACGTGGGCGAACAGCTAACCAAGGAAATCGAGAAACGCATCCGCACCTTGACGAGCAGCCAGGAGGGATTGCTGCTTGATATGTATGAAGCTGATGGCGACCTGCATATCATTTCGCAACCGGTCGATGGATTGATAAAAGACAGCATCGAAATCAGTCTCGAATCCAACATTCTGACGATCGCTGTCCAGTCCGAAGCCGAGGCGACGCCAACATCGGCGCGCTATCTACTGCAGGAGAGACGCTTTGGACCGTTAACGAGAAGTGTGGAATTGTCGATTCCGGTCAAGGGACAGGAAGCGCGCGCCAAGGTGGACGGCGGCAATCGACTGCTGATCACCTTGCCCATTGACAACAGTGTCTACGGCAATATCACCGTTACCCCTGTCGAATAGCGTCCCCCGCGTCGTGCAGGCCTGTAGCGCTCCCGTTTGGTCAGGATTGGCTGCGATCCAAAAATCGGGCTTGAGGTGAGTTAGCTTGAATATCGAAGTTGCGCAGCATGTTTTCCTTACGCTCGGCAGCGAGAAAGGACAGTTCGATCGAGCGCCGCGCCAACTGGACTAAGGTATCCGCCGCAATACCGTATTCTTCGTGCGCCAATACGTACTCATCAACCAGCGAGCTTTGGTATAGCGAGGGATTGTCACAAGACAGCGCTAACTGAGCGTTGTGATCCAGCAGCCGCTGTATCGGGATATCTGGCGCCTTATCAGCCTGTCCCGTTTTCAATGCGTGTGTAATCGAATTCACGAGCGGAATGCCCGCGTCCAGCACTTGATTGAGCGCTGAATCATCGTCCGCGATTCGCCAGGCGTTGACCAGCCGATTCGGCTGAAGCGCGTCCATCGCTTCTTGGATGCCGCTCGCACCAAAGCGTTCGCCCGCGCTGGCCACGGTGAACAATCCCTTCTTGTGCGCGGTGGCAAAGGCGCGGCGAAACTGCCCGACCGGTTGCACGTCTTCCGGCCCAACAAGCCCCATTGCGACGACGTTTCCGCGCCGTGCAGCACTGCCACTCGCCCAGCGCGCGACATCATCGCCAGCGCGCGGATTGTCGCGTGGAATACATAAGATCCATGACATGTCCACGTTCCAGGCGCGCAAGGCTCTGTCTCGTCCGTCGTTCAGCGCATCTATGAAAGAATCGAAGTTCATTCGGGCAGTGCCGATGAAGTCCGAGGGCGCCACAGCGACTTCGGCGTAACGAACATTCTGTTTGGATAAGGCCACGCCGATATCATAGATGACGAGCGCGATGTCCTCTGGATACATGACCCAACTGCCCACAACCCGGGCGATCTCGTCAATGCGCTCCGGGTGGGGCCGATCCAGCATTTCCACCCAATGGGCAAAGTCATCCAATTGCGCAGGTATGCCATTCTGATTCGCGATGAGCAGAAGACTTTCTTTGCGCAGCGCGCCCGTCAGCTGAAGGTTCAACTCAACTTTGGGAAGCGCAGTTATGAAGTCCTGAAAAGACATGATCAATTCCAATTCGGCCGACGATCGAGGTGGAGAGGCGAAGCGACAATGCGCATTCCGCTTACAAGCCGATACCTCCTTCAGCCATGAACCCGCTCAACTATGGTCCATGCCAATGCTGGACTGCGCCCGCAACCGGTCAAGTTCGTCGCGGTATTCGGCGGATGCCTGAATGAGCGCGGAGAATAGCGGGTGCGGTCTATTTGGCCGGCTTAAGAACTCCGGATGAAACTGACAGCCAAGCATGAAAGGGTGATCCTGTAACTCGGTGATTTCCACCAGGATTCCGTCCGGGCTCAAACCGCTAAAGCAGACGCCGTTGGCGGCGAACAGCTCACGGTAATCGTTGTTGAATTCGAAGCGATGACGATGACGCTCCATAATCTCGTCACGCGCATAGGCCTGGGAGGCCAGCGAATTCGGCGCCAGCGCGCAAGGGTATTCCCCAAGCCGCATAGTACCACCCATGTCAGTAATCGCGCGCTGCTCTAACATGAGATCAATCACGGGATGCGGCGTACTCACGTCAAATTCGGAACTGTTGGCATCGTCCAGCCCCAGCACATTTCGCGCATATTCGATGCACATGACTTGCATTCCTAGGCATAGACCGAGATAAGGCACTTTGTTCTCACGCGCATACTTGGCAGCGATAATCTTGCCTTCAATACCGCGGTATCCAAATCCGCTGCCTACAATAATGCCGTCGAGCGCTTCGAGCTCAGCGATGCGCTTGCCTTTTTCCAATTCGCCGGAGTGAATCCAGCAAATCTCTACATCCTGGTTATGCTGGACAGCGGCATGTACGATCGCTTCCTTGACCGACATGTAGGCGTCGTGCAGCTCAACATACTTGCCCACGATTGCAATACGCAGCTTGTCTTTCGCCGATCGGCACTTGCGCACAATTTCTCGCCACTCGGTGAGATCTGGCGCGTCGGCTTCTAGCTGCAATCGCTTCAGAATGAATTCGCCCAGGCCGGTTTCCTCGATCATAAGCGGGACGGCATAAATGTTGTCAGCCGTCTCCAAGGGGATGACTGCCTTTTCGTCAACATCGCAGAAGAGCGCAATTTTGTTGATAATGTCTTCGTTGATCGGGTGATCGGTGCGCGCGATAATCACATTCGGCTGGATGCCAATGCCGCGCAATTCACGTACGCTATGCTGTGTCGGCTTGGTCTTCAACTCGTCTGTCGCGCCGATATGCGGCAAAAAAGTAACGTGAACATAAAGCGAATCACGCCGTTTCAATTCGGTGCGCAACTGGCGGAGCGCCTCCAAAAATGGAAGGCTCTCAATATCGCCGGCGGTTCCGCCTACTTCGACGATAACCACGTCCGCCTTCGTCTGTTTAGCGACGATTTTGATGCAGCGCTTAATTTCATTGGTGATGTGCGGGACGACCTGAATGGTCCCGCCGAGGTAGTCACCTTTTCGTTCTTTATCGATTACAGTGAGGTACACTTGGCCGGCGGTGACATTGGAAAGGCGGCTGACGTTTTCGTCAACGAATCGTTCATAGTGCCCCAGATCCAGATCGGTTTCGGCCCCGTCAGACGTGACAAATACCTCACCGTGCTGATACGGGCTCATCGTGCCAGGATCGACATTGAGATATGGATCGAGCTTCTGAATCGCAACTTTCAGGCCGCGCGCTTTTAATATCCGCCCGATCGCCGCGACCGTCAGCCCTTTGCCCACAGAACTGACAACACCGCCGGTGCAAAAGATGTATTTGGGCTTCGTGTTCACTTGTCCGACCAATCTCCAATTCAGATAGTTCGCTCGCAAGATGTTTCACGAATCAAACAATGGATCCCAGGCCGCATCAGCTCATAGCAGCTTGCGCAAATCGGCAACGACCTGCCGCATATCGAGAAAAACCAATCCCAGCTTCGCCTCTTCACTGGCGATGGCTGTAAGCACGGCGCTCTCGTTCACGGCCATCAGCAGCACGTAGCCATGTTCTCCCTTAATATACACTTGGCTGAGCTCCCCGCGGTTGAGGTCATTCGCGATTCGCTCACCCAAAGCCAGCATCGCCGTCGCCATCGCCGCCATCAGGTCATCGGTCAGCGCTTCTGGCAGGCGAGAGGCGATCATCAGCCCCTCGACGCTGATTACGGCAGCGCCCTCCAGTTCTGGCGTCTGCGATTCCAGAGCACTGAGCCGCTGCTTGATTAACGCTGCCCTGGACGCGTTCATCGACTGCACCTGCTGAAGCGGCGGCTTCCATATTCAATACCAATATTGTACGACCACAGACTCATGATACTATCAGTGGCGACTGTAATGATGATTAACTTCTTTATCGAAGGACTCAGATGTGCAGAGCTGCCAACAGCAACTCACTGAATCTCATTATACTTGCAATAGGCTCGACGGCAAGTTGGGGGATAGCGAATATCAAACGTTGGCAACAGCCCGCATCCATTATCGGCGATTCCGCTATACTAGGATTTGTGAATTCGCTTAACTTGGAAATCGGAGAATGAGCGAGCAGTTAAAAACGACAAGCCAGACGCGTCAAGTTCGGCAACCCGAGGCGCCGGTGAAGGAAATCACGGAGCGGATCGCGAACAGCGTCGGGCAGGTTATTTTGGGCAAGAGCAACGAAATCCGCTTGGCGATCCTGGGTATGCTTTGCCGTGGCCATATCCTGCTTGAGGATATTCCGGGCGTCGGCAAGACGATGATGGCAAAGTCGCTGGCGCGCGCTGTGGGCTGCACATTCAATCGCATTCAGTTCACGCCGGACATGCTGCCGTCTGATATCACCGGTGTATCGATATTCAATCCCAAAAATCGCGAATTTGAATTTCGTCCCGGTCCCATCATGGCGCAGATTGTACTGGCGGACGAGATTAATCGCGCGACGCCCAAAACCCAATCCGCCCTGCTTGAGGCGATGGAAGAAGGGCAGATGACAGTCGACGGCGTCACCTATCGCCTCAGCAATCCTTTCCTCATCATGGCGACGCAAAACCCAATCGAATACGAAGGCACCTTTCCCTTGCCGGAAGCCCAATTGGATCGCTTTCTGATTCGTATTCAGATGGGCTACCCGCAGCCGCAGGACGAACTTAACATTCTAGCCTCGCAACAGTATCAGCATCCCATACAGAATCTGCAGCAGGTGGTCACATTGAAGGAACTGCTAGCGGTACAACAGTTGATCAAGGATGTCTATGTCGCCAAAGAGGTTCAGCAGTACATCATCAACCTGATTACCGCATCGAGACGGCATGGCGATGTCTACCTCGGCAGCAGCCCCCGAGGATCCTTAGCCCTCTTCCGTACTGCGCAAGCGCGCGCGGCGATGAGCGGACGAGACTTCGTCATCCCCGACGACGTCAAGGCTCTGGCGGAAGTTACGCTCGCCCACCGCATCATCGTGGGGCCAGCGGCGCGCCTCAAGAATATTACTTCAAGGGCGATCGTGCAGGATATCTTGCAATCAACACCGGTTCCAGGATCTTCCGTTCGTTAAGGTCTCATGCCAAACCGCCGTAACGCGTTATATATTTTGGCGATTTTCAGCCTGCTGGCCGGCCTGTTAACTGGGCGCGCAGATCTGTTCAACATCGCCTATTTGATCGCGGCGTTGATGATGCTGTCGCTTGTATGGACCTGGCTGTCCTTGCGCGGGGTTGCCCTGCGGCGCACGACGCGAACGCGGCGGTCACAAGTCGGTCGCGTCTTTAACGAGTCCTTTGGCGTCCGCAAAACTGGCATCTTACCCAAGCTTTGGCTCGAAATCCGCGATCATTCGACCCTTCCGGGGCATCAGGCCAGTCATGTCGTACCTACCCTGGTTGGCAACCGCGAATACGCCTGGGATGTTGAGACCGTCTGCGCGGTTCGTGGTGAATTCCAGTTGGGACCCATGACGGTCGTCAGCGGCGATCCCTTCGGCTTGTTCCACTCGCCGCGGCGAGTCGGGGCGACCGATCGGCTCATCGTCTATCCAATGACGGTGGAGCTTAATCGGGTAATTCTGCCGGTCGGATTCCTTTCGGGCGGCGACGCCCAGCGGCAGCTGACACACCAAATCACCACCAACGCCAGCAGCATCCGCGACTATGTATCGGGCGACAGCATGAATCGCATCCATTGGCGCTCGACGGCGCGCACCGGCAACATCATGGTGAAGGAATTCGAACTCGATCCGCTGGTGGATATCTGGCTGTTCAACGACTTTTCCGCCGCTTCGCTCTGCGAGGACCCGAGCGTGCGCCGCGTGGATCGGATTGGCAACATCATCCCCAGCTCGGCGCGGATTCCGCCATCGACCGAGGAGTATGGCGTCATCATCGCGGCATCACTGGCCAAGCACTTCATTGATGATGAGCGCGTGGTGGGTTACGCCGCGTATACCCCCTACCGGCAAGTGTTCCAGCCCGAGCGCGGCAGCCGACAGCTGACCCGCATCCTCGAGGCGCTGGCATCGGCTAGAAGCACATCAAATCACACGCTGAAGGATGTGCTTTCACTGGAGACGCAGCTCTTCACCCGGGGTACGTCGCTAATGATCATCACCTCGTCGGTGGATCAGGACTGGATCCGCGAAGCGCAGGTGCTGCAGCGACGCGGCATTCGCCTTATATGCGTATACATCAATCCGCAGACATTCAGCGCCAAACAGGATTCCAGCGCCATTCGGGGCATGTTGCAGTTAGCCAAGATCCCCAGGATCATCATTAGCAAGGACGATGATCTGGCGATAGCGCTTGAGCAACGACCGACTTGAGCAGAGTAGCCAAGCGGGCAAAACCCTTGACACATCGTCCATTCCTGCATACATTCGCCCGCATTTATTTTCTGAAATTAGCGATGGCTATCGAAACATGACTAAAACGTTTGATGCAATTGTGATCGGCGCGGGCGCAATGGGGAGTGCCGCCACCTACTACCTGAGCGAGCGGGGAGAAAGCGTCCTCCTGCTGGAACAGTTTGAGCTGGATCATCAAAAGGGCAGTTCACACGGGTATTCGCGCATCATCCGTTACTGTTATGACCGTTCGGAATATGTTGAATTGGCAATAGACAATTACCCCCTCTGGTTCGCGCTGCAAGAAGAATTGGGGGAGGCATTGTATGTCAAGACCGGGGGCTTTGATTTTGGACCGGCCGATGATGACAGACTCCAGGATACCCTCGCCGCCATCAACGCCAACAATATCGAATATGAGATGCTATCGGTGGAGGAAGCACAGTACCGATTCCCGCAATTCCAACTCAACGCAGATTTCCAGGTCTTGTATCAAGCCGACGGCGGATTCATCAAAGCCTCGAAAGCGGTGCTCGGGCATATCACATTGGCAAAGCGCAGGGGCGCCACCGTCAAGGATCGTACAGCCGTCAGGCAGATCCAAATCAAGCCGAATAGCGTAGACATCATCACCGATGGCGGGACCTATTCCGCTGGCAAGCTCATTGTTACAGCCGGTTCATGGACTAAATCCTTGCTGGCGCAAACCGGCATCGACCTGCCGCTGGTGCCGCTGCGCTGTCAGTTGAATTTCTTGATGCCAGAAGATATTGCCGCTTATGACGCCGCGAACTGCCCAGTGTGGCGGGCACATGTGCGCGATCTTTTCTCGTCCCCGGTTTATATTTACGGCTTGCCATCCTACGACAACACCGGCTTCAAAATTGCCTGGCATGGCGGGCAAGCGCTGCGGCACCCTTCGGAAACGGATTACCAACCCGATGAGGACAATATCCTCAGCCTGAGAGCTTTCATGCGGGCGCATATCCCCGGTGTCGCTGACGCCCCTCTGCGGGATAGCCGCATCTGCCTCTATACGCAAACCCCGGATGAGCATTTCATCATCGATACCCATCCTGCGCATGAGCATATTGTGATAGGTGCGGGCTTCAGTGGACATGGTTTTAAGTTCAGCACGATAATCGGCAAGATGCTCACGGACCTCGCGCTAGACGGCGCCACGCCGCACAACGACCGACTGTTCAAGATCAGTCGTTTCGCAGATTGATCGTCCACCACTGGTATTGGCCGACATTAATAAACGAATTCGCTTCCAAGAGCTCGACCACATCCCGCGCCGTGCTGGGAATCACTGCGCCGATAAGGGTCAACTCGCCCTGCGACGCCAGCCAATGCGCGTCGTCTATCGCCTCCTGGCTCAGCTCCCCTTCCAGCCATAAGCCCGCGTAGCTGAGCGTCTCCACCGCGATCAGCCAGGCATCGTGCTTCCGCTTTCGGGGAGCGACGGGCTGCGGATCGACGACGTACAACGCAAAGGATTCGGGATGCCGAGTGAATCCACGACGGCGGCATAGCTTCCGCATCGCCGCGTTCTCGCAGCGTACAAGCGCGCGAACATGTCGCGCTCCACTGTCCGCAGCTGCCGCCAGACTTTCCGCCACCAAGCGGCCGCCAACACCGCGCCCTTGCGCCGCCGGAGCGACAGCTAGCAGATCAAATTCAAAGCGGTCTCCGCCAGTCGGATCAGGCGTTATAAAGCTGTCGGCGAATCCGATGATCGCGCCATCAATGGTGGCTACAAACGTTTGACCCTCAGCCAATAGGCTGCGCACCCGGTGCGAGTCCGCGTCAATTGAGGCAACTTGCGCCAATTCGGCAATGCGCGCGATCGCGCCGGCGTCTTCCGGTTTGGCGGGGCGGAGCTGTACACTCATTGCTTTTTCGCCTTGAGCGACACATAATGAATCACTGATTCTGTCCTGACCAACCAGCAAATCGAGCGTGATCGTGTCGGTCGCAAATTCCGCCACTCAGCCTGGGGTAGCAAGAAAACGATATCTGTATCTTATCGCCTTCACAAGCGGAATGGTTACGCTTGCGATTGAATTGTCGGCATCACGCTTGCTCGGCAGCGTATTCGGCAACAGCAACCTGGTCTGGGCAAATGTCATTGGATTGATGCTGCTATATCTGACCGCCGGATACTTTCTCGGCGGTCGCCTGGCCGACCGTTTCCCGCGCGAGGATGTGCTGCTCAGGCTCATTTTGTGGGCGGCCTTTCTCAGCGGCCTAATTCCGCTCGTGGCCCGCCCCATCATATCAAGGGCGGCGCAAGCGGTATTCGGCGCGGAAGCGGCGCTGGCTCTCGGCTCATTCATCGTCATTCTGATTCTGTTTTCAGTGCCGGTAACGCTGTTGGGCACGGTGTCGCCATTTGTGATCCGCCTCGCCGTTACAGACGTGGCGGGCAGTGGCAGAGTCGCCGGTCAAGTCTACGCGATAAGCACGCTCGGCAGCCTCCTGGGTACATTTCTGCCAGTCTTGGTGACGATTCCGCAGTTCGGCACGACCCGCACCTTCCTCCTCTTCTCCGGCTTGCTCTTCGCGCTGGCATTCGTCGCGCTCTGGCGAAACAATCGAAAAGCAGCCCTGCCCTACGTCCTGCTGCCATTTATCCTGGCTTTGCCCGCCGGCAGCGTACTCGGCAGTCCGCTGCGTCCGCCGGCGCCGGGCGCCAGCTTGAAGTATGATGGTGAAAGCGCTTACAACTATATTCAGGTTCAGGAAGATTCGGCCGGATACCGCTACCTCTATCTGAACGAAGGCCAGGGGGTGCACAGTCAATGGCACGAGACTGAAGTCTTCTACGACGGGACTTGGGATTATTTCCTGGCCGCGCCCTACTTCAACGAGGCGCCCTTC
>JAAXID010000185.1 GCA_012270545.1 Anaerolineae bacterium
TTCGGCGCCTTCGTCGATATCGGCGGCGGCGAGGGCCTGGTGCACCTTTCGGAGTTGGCTTGGGGGCATATCACCCACCCGCGCCAAGCGGTGAATGTCGGCGATGAAATTGAGGTCGAAGTCATCAGCATCAATCCGGAGGCGAAACGCATCGGATTGAGCCGGCGCCGCGTGATCAGCGATCCCTGGGACGAAGTCGCGACCGCCCTCCGCCGCGGCCAACTGGTGCGCGGCCGCATCACCAAGCTCACCAAGTTCGGCGCTTTCGCCCGCCTGGTCGACTACGACGCCATCGAAGGGCTGATCCATATTTCAGAGCTTTCCGGCGAGCGCGTCGCCCATCCGCGCGAAGTCGTCAATCGCGGCGATGAACGGGTTCTACGCATCGTAAAGATAGACATCAAAGACCGGCGCCTGGGCCTGAGCTTGAAGTCGGTTAATTCAACGGAATATCTCGATCTGGATTGGGAGATGGCGATACAGGAATCAGCGACGCTGCGTGACGAGTCGGCAGCGGCCGAAGAGCCGGATACTGAAACCGAAGACTGAACCGACAGCGGAGTGACTCGCATTGGAAGGGCAGCGAAATAACCATGCCTCTTTTCTGTTTTCGCTAAGAGACGCTTAGTCGCTGCTAACTTGCCTTTTCACGACGCATCCCGCAGCATGCGTCACAAGAGTGTAGACGTTTAGGTAGGACAGAATCACCGTGCCAAATAAAATGGTACGTTTTACGCAACGAGCGCGGCGCACACTAAGCTTGGCGCAAGAAGAGGCGGATCGCCTGCAGCACCACCAGATCGGAACGGAACACCTGCTGCTCGGTTTCATGCGAGACGACGGCGGCCTGGCTGGACGCGCCCTGCGCGACCTGGGGTTGGATTCGCGGCGCGTTGAAGAACTGGTAGCGCGGCTGTCCACGGCCGAGGCGCGGAGGACGAGCTCGCCACTGGATTTGTCCCCGGGCACGAAGAAAGTGCTGGAGTTGGCCGTCGATGAAGCGCGCCGCCTGGAGCACAATTATATCGGCACAGAGCATCTGCTTCTGGGCTTGGTTCGTCAAGAGGACGGCGCCGCCCTCAACATTCTGCGACAGCTCCATGTCAGTCCTGAGCAGATCCGCCGGCAAGTCGCCGCCATATTGCAAGAACAGGCAAGTTCCACTCAATGGCACGAGCCGCCCATATCTTTCCAACGCCCTGCCTCAAGGCACTTTGATTACTTTCTACTGCGCGCGACAAGCCGAACGTCTGGCGGCATCAGCCACCTTGCTGTAGACCTGTCGCCTCAGGTCAAGGATGCGCTGGAAGAAGCGCTGAAAGAAGTTGGCTATAGCGGATTTTTGCTCCTGGAAGAAAAGCATCTGTTGCTTGGCCTGCTTCAAAATCGCGATGGCGCATTGAGACGCTTCCTGCTGGATGCGGACCTTGACATGGACGAGTTAATTCGCCAATTGCGTCATTCTGACGACGCCTGATCCCGCCGCTGGCCATACCGCGACAGCCAACCCGTTCACGCAACTTTTTACCTAGGCCCGCAAGCGTGAAGGCTGAGCGCCCGTTGATAATCTACGACAGATCCGCTAGTATTGACGGACGCGTTTTCATGCGTCAAAGACGGGCGCTGGTTGCTTATCAAGTATTGAAACGGGGCGTCACAATTGAATGCAACTACTGGTATAATTGTAGCTAGGCTGACGTTTCGGACAGGCCCAGTCATCTCGCTATGCTAGATGGAGGAATAGACCGTGCCAAATAAAATGGAACGCTTCACACAGCGGGCGCGGCGTGTGCTGAGCCTGGCACAAGAAGAGGCGGATCGCCTGCAGCACCACCAGATCGGAACGGAGCACCTGCTGCTCGGCTTGATGCGCGAAGATGGTGGCGTGGCCGGACGCGTTCTTCGTGACCTGGGATTAGATCTGCGGCGCGTGGAAGAGCTTGTGTCGCGGCTGTCCACGGCGGACGAACGGACCAGCACTTCGCAGCTGGACCTCTCGCCCGGCACGAAGAAAGTGCTCGAACTGGCGGTCGATGAAGCGCGGCGGATGGGCCACCATTATATCGGCACGGAGCATCTTCTGCTTGGCTTGGTCCGGCAACAGGAAGGCATCGCGCTGGATGTGCTGCGGCGGCTGGGCGTCAGCCCGGAGGAAGTACGCCGGCAGACCAGCAAAGTGTTGCAGGAAAGCCCGGTGCAATCAGCGCAAAAGACACATGACCGCCCCCAGGGCAAACCGTCACGCAAAGACAGTACACCGCTGGTCGATCAGCTGGCGACAGATTTGACCAGCTTGGCGGAAAACGGCAAGCTCGACCCCGTGGTCGGGCGCGAAATGGAAATCGAGCGCGTCATCCAGGTATTGAGCCGCCGGCGCAAGAATAATCCGGCCTTGATTGGCGAGCCCGGCGTCGGCAAGACCGCGATCGTCGAGGGATTGGCGCAGCGCATCGTTGAGGGCGACACACCAAAGCCCCTGCTGCGCAAGCGCGTCCTGCAGCTGGATGTTGGCTCACTGGTCGCCGGCACCATGTACCGCGGTCAATTTGAAGAACGCCTCAAGCGTGTCATCGAAGAGCTCAAAGCCTCCGATACCATATTATTCATTGACGAGGTACACATGCTGGTCGGCGCGGGCTCGGCCGGCAGCAGCGTCGACGCCGCCAACATTCTCAAGCCGGCGCTGGCGCGAGGCGAGCTGCAGTGTATCGGCGCCACGACGCTGGACGAATATCGCAAGCATATCGAAAGCGACGCCGCGCTCGAACGGCGATTCCAGCAGATTCAAGTGGCCGAACCCACCATTGAAGAAACAATCGAAATTCTGCAAGGCATCAAATTCCCTTATCAAGATCATCATAATGTCGAAATCACCGATGACGCCATCGAGACCGCTGCAAACCTGTCCGC
>JAAXID010000271.1 GCA_012270545.1 Anaerolineae bacterium
GGCAGCGCCACGCCCGATCTCGCGACCTGGTATCGGGCGCAGCGCCAGCATTACCGCTATCTCCACTTGCCCGAGCGCATCATGGGCCATCGACGGCGAATTCACCAGCAGGCGCATCGTCTCGGCGTCGAGGCGCGCTATCGAGAAGACAGAGCCGACGCCGTCACCATCCCCTTGCCGCCGGTCTCGATTGTCGATATGCGCGCCGAACTGCGCGCCGGCAACACCAGCATGTTCAGCCGCGAATTGCAGCGCGCCCTGGCCGATGTGCTGGAGCGCGGCGAACAGGCGATGTTGCTCCTCAATCGACGCGGACAAGCAACCTACGTCTTTTGTCGCGACTGCGGTTACGCGCTCGAATGCACCCGTTGTGATAGTCCGATGACCTACCATCGGATTGAGCGCTCGCTGCGCTGCCACCACTGCGGCTATAGCCAAGCGCCACCAGGGACATGTCCTGCCTGCGGCTCGTCGCGGATTCGTTACTTCGGTGCTGGCACGCAGCAAGTCGATGAAGTCTTGAGCGAGCTCTTCCCTGCCGTCCGCAGCTTGCGCTGGGATATCGACACTGCCCGCTCGCCGCAGATGCACTTTGAAATCCTGGACCAGTTCATTAGACAAAAGGCCGATGTGCTCATTGGCACGCAGATGATCGCCAAGGGGCTGGACCTGCCGCTGGTCACCCTGGTCGGCGTGGTCAGCGCCGATATTGGTTTAGCCCTGCCCGATTATCGCGCCAGTGAACGCGTCTTCCAGCTCTTGACCCAGGTCGCCGGGCGCGCCGGCCGTGGTGTGTTGGGGGGCAAAGTTATCTTGCAGACCTACCAGCCGGAGCACTATGTCATTCAAGCGGCGGCACAGCATGACTACGCCGGCTTCGCTGAGCGCGAATGCCGCTACCGCCGGGAACTGGGCTACCCGCCGTATCGGCGTCTGGCGCGGATTGTATTCAGCTACAGCAAGCCGGAAACAGCGCAGCAGCAGGCTGAATTCGCGGCAAAACGCCTGCGCCAGATTCTGCATGAGCGCGATCTTACCGGCGCCACGATCATCGGACCGGCGCCCTGCTTCTACACCCGCGTTGATCGCCACTATCGCTGGCATCTGCTGCTGCGTGGTCCCGATCCGCGGGCGGCGCTGCGGGAACTCTCCCCGCAGCCCGGCTGGCGCATCGACATCGATCCGGTTTCCGTCCTTTGACCACCAAGCCGGCCTCATTCCCTTACGCGGCGTAGCGCCAAAATGTAGACAGCCGGCAAATAATCGCTAAAATGTTATCTGAATTCGATCGATGGAAACGGGCCATGTGGATCATTCAGATCTGTGTCGCTTCATTCTGGTGGTATGTGGGCGTTCACCTGCTCTTTCGCGACGCGCTCGTCTGGAACACCTTCGGCGAGATTCCCTGGGTCCGCGAGCTATTCCATGGCCCGTCCACGCGGAAATGGGAACGCTTTTGTCGCGATGGCGGCCTCATCGCTCTCGTCACCGGCGGCCTGCTTTTCGTCACATTGCCCTTTGGCATCGGCGTTTTTGGCATCATTCTCGCTTTGCCGCCCATGCTCTTTCTGTTGTGAATGTCACTGGCCATGAACCGATCAAAGTTGCGGACAATTCGCCGCAAGACTGAATCGCTTAAAGGCGCTGCAAGTTAGAGCGTCTGGAGGACCGCGGCATGCGCAAATTCTTCAGTTTGCTCGTTGGCTTGGGCATCGGCGCTGCGATCGGCGCGCTGCTGGCCACTTTCTTCTCGCCCGTGTCATCGGACGAATTTCAGGAGAATTTGCAGTCGCGTTATCAGCGGGCGCTCGAGGCGGGACGCAAGGCGAGCGCGAGACGCCGCGCCGAGCTTGAAGAGGAGCTTGGCGAACTGCGGAGCTGATGTTCCGGAGCTAGGCAAGCAAGGCTGTCTTGCTTGACTTGTGCATGAACCCCCTCTCATACACTATGGGTGATATGATGCAAAATGTGATCGTTGTAATTGACCCGATATAGGATTGCCATGACATCAATGCGATACAGCCCAAGAAGCAGGTTCACCGGCTTCTGGGTGCTGTTTGCCACCATTTCCGCCGCGAGTATGGCTTTTGTTGCCAGTTCGTCGCTTAACGTAGCGCTGCCGACTATTCAGGTCGAACTGGGCGCGCGCGGCGCCGATCTCATTTGGATCCCCAACGCCTATGTGATGGTGCAAGCGTCGCTTATCGTGGTGACGGGATCAATGGGCGATCACTACGGGCGCAACCGCGTCTGTTTGATCGGCATTATGCTCTTCGGCCTCGCATCGCTGGTCTGCGGCTTATCCACGACAACAGCTTCATTGATTGCCGGACGCCTTGCCCAAGGCGTCGGCAGTTCGATGATCGTACCCAACAGTCTGGCGATTGTATCCGCCCACTTCAGTCGCAAGGGGCAAGGTTGGGCGATCGGTCTCTGGTCGGGATTCACCGTACTGATGGCTGGCTTGGCGCCCTTTTTTGCCGGAGTCGTCACTGACCTTGGCATGTGGCGTCTCGTCTTTCTCATTCATATCCCCTTGGGTATCCTGGCTGCCCTTGTTTTGCTGCGTTACGTGCCCGAGAGCGATGACAAAGAGTCGCCAAGACGGATGAGCATTTATGGCGCGCTGCTGATCATCATTGGTCTGGGCGGGATAACCTTCGGGTTCATTGAAAGCTCAACCTTTGGCTTTAACAGTCCAATCATCATTGTGGCGATTCTCGGTGGCATAGCCGCTGTGGCAGTGTTCCTCCGGGACGAGCGCGAAGGCAAGCACGCGATTCTGCCCCTGCGGCTCTTCAGGTCGCGCACATTCAGCTCGTCAAATATCATTTCTTTGGTCTTTCACGGTGTGATTCAACCGGCGCTGCTTTACTTGCCGCTAAACTTGATCCGGGTACAAGGCTATAGCGCCACCTTTACCGGACTCTCTATCATTCCGTTGATAGTATTAGCGACGCTGGGGTCCAGCCTTGTGGGCCCCCTCTTGGATCGGCGCGGACCTCGAGTGCCTATGGCGCTGGGATTAGTCAT
>JAAXID010000155.1 GCA_012270545.1 Anaerolineae bacterium
GCGCATGAGATCGAGGATCTGCGCCTCAACCGTCACATCTAGAGCTGTAGTGGGCTCATCGGCGATGAGCAGGCGCGGGTTGCAGGACAGCGCCATCGCAATCATTACGCGCTGCCGCATGCCGCCGGATAACTGGTGCGGGTAATCATCAATCTGGCTGTGAGGGTCCGAGAGTCCAACACGATCAAGCAGCTCGATCGCTCGTTCGCGCGCCTCCGGTTTGCTCACTCGCTGGTGCAAGACAATCGCTTCAATGATCTGATTGCCAATCGTGTAAATGGGATTGAGCGATGTCATTGGCTCTTGAAAGATCATCCCGATGTCATTGCCGCGTAGGTTGCGCATGTCGTCGCCATTGGGATCTAGGGCGGCAATGTCGAAAGAACGACCGTCATCGCCAAAGTATTCGATAGACCCACTGACGATATCGCCTTGGGGCCGCTCTATCAGTTGCATGATCGAGAAAGCCGTTACGCTCTTGCCGCAGCCGCTCTCGCCCACGATGCCAAAGGTCTCGCCCCTTCTGATATCGAAATCGACGCCATCAACAGCGCGTACAGTGCCCTGCTCGACGCGAAAATGCGTTTTCAGGTCGCGCACGCGAAGTAGTGTTTCTTTCCGCTCCGCCATTTCACTGGGCTCGTCACTGTGAATAGGGATCGGCCGCGTCTCGCAGGCCGTCGCCGAGGAAATTAAAGGCCAGCGTCGTCACGATAATGACAATCGCCGGGCTGAAGAGCCAGGGGAAATTGACCACGGACTGAACGTTCTGCGCCTCCCGCAGGAGCGCGCCGAGGCTGGTCATCGGCGGCTGTATGCCAAATCCGAGGAAGCTCAGCGAGGTCTCGACAATAATCATGACGGGCACCGCCAGCGTGGCGACGACGATGATGTGGCTGAGCGCGTTGGGCAGCATGTGTTTGAAGATGTTGTAGGAGCTGGATGCGCCACTGGCTTTCGCCGCCATAACATAATCCATGCTGCGCAAAATGAGGACCTTGCCGCGAACTTCGCGCGCCATGCCCATCCAGCCCAGAAATGCAAGTATTGTAATGATGCCGAAGTAGATGCGCACGGATGACCAATCTGTCGGCAACACGGCGGCAAGCGTCATCCACAGCGGAATGCGTGGGATAGAACTCAGGAACTCAATGACGCGCTGCACGACCAAATCAACGACGCCGCCGTAATAGCCTGACAGCGTGCCCAATACGGCGCCTAAGACAACGCTGATGGCCACGCTTAACATACCGGCGGTGAGCGTGACCTGCGCACCCGTCAATACGCGCGAAAAGACATCCTGGCCGAAACGATCAGTACCGAACAAGAAGATCAAACCGGGCTCATCCACGCCGAAGAAATGGAGATCAGTTTTGATTATACCCAGCAGGCTGTATTCCGCGCCGCGCGTAAAGAAGCGGATATAGTATTTCTGTTCAGTATCGGCGGTATAGGTCCGTTGGAAAGTTTCCATATCCAGTTCTTGCTTGTAGCCGTAAACATACGGGCGGGATGGCCCATTGTTATCCCAGAACCAGACAGGCATGGGGGGCGTATAGACGAATTTGCCAAACTTCTCGTTGGTGGGATAAGGCGAGAAAAACTCGGCGAAAAGGATCACGATATACACGATGATCAAAAATACGCCGGAGAACATGGCCAGGCGATGCCGCCTGAATTTGATGAACATCAAATCCCACTGCGACAGACCTCGCTGCTTGTCTTTCCCCAATTGCGCTGGCGTATGCGCTTCGTCTGCCATGCCGATTCTCACTCAAACTCAACGCGCGGGTCGACGGCAACGAGAGCGATATCCGCTAGCAAGTTGCCAATCAGCAACAAGAGACTCTGGAAGAAAAGGATCGTTCCCGCCAGATACATGTCTTGGTTTGTCAACGACTTGTAAAGTACGGGACCGAGCGTGGGCAAAGAGAGTACGATTGACACGATCGTCGACCCCGACAGGATCTGCGGGAACCACATGCCCACCGCCATGATAATCGGCGAAACGGCATTCATAGTCGCATGTTTGCGCACCACCGTCCCTTCCCGCAGTCCCTTGGCGCGCGCCGTCGCCACGTATTGCATTTTGAGGACATCCAACAGATTGCCACGCATCCGCCGGGCGATTCCCGCCGTGCCAGCTGTGCCAAGCACGACAACCGGTATCCAGAGATGCGCAAGCAAATCCAGCGCTTTGCCAATGCTCCACGGGGCATCCAGATATTCGTTCGAGAACAGCCCCCCCAGCGCCGGAATGCCAAAAACAAAATAGCCGATATACATCAGAATCAGCGCCAGCAAGAAATTCGGAATCGATAGACCGATGAAACCGATAAAGGTCGCGATATGGTCGCCCAGCGTGTACTGGTGCGTCGCCGAAAAGATGCCGATGGCTATGCCAACAACCAAGATGAAAAGCTGCGTGCTGACGGCCACCAATACGGTGTAACCGAGAAAATGGGAGATAATCTCGATGTTTTGTTGGCCGTAATAGGTGAAAGACGTGCCAAAGTCGCCGCGTACCCAGCCAGATACCCATTTGAGATACTGCACATGCAAGGGTTCGTTGAAGCCGTAACGCTCCTGCAGGCTCTCAATTTGGTCCTGCGAGATGGATTCGCCCTGTGATTCAAGCTCGGTCACGATCGAGTCGAGATAGGAGCCCGGCGGCAACTGCGTCAGTACGAAGATAAAGATCGACAGCGCAACCAGCGTTGGGATCATCAACAGGATGCGTTTGACGATGTACTGTGGCATGGCAGCTTATCCAGTATAGGCTCCACGCGCAAAGCAAAGCGGTGAAGCCCATACGTTACGACGCCTTCCTACAACTAGATATCGACGGTGAAGTCTGGCTCCCGCCCCATTTTTTCGTAGATCCGCCGTCTGCCTTGTTTGTCGCCTTCGGCGACGACCCAGGCGTGTTTTGCCACTTCCTCGGCGATTTCAAGCGGTACCACGATGACGCCGTCACCGTCCGCAACGATCAGGTCTTTCGGCCGGACGAGGACGCCACCGATGTTGACGGGGACTTGCGTCGAATCCAATTCCAGTCGACCGGGGCGTATGGACTGGGTGATGCGGCGCGAATAGACGGGCACGCGCTGTTTGATCAGTTCGTCGGTATCACGGGCGCCGCCGTTGGTCACGATGCCGACGGCGCCGGCCGCAATCCAGGAGAAGCCGTTATTGGAGCCGATGAAGCCAACCGTGCCAATCTCGCCGCCGTCAATGACAATCACATCGCCCTTCTGAATCTCGCTGGTCGGTGGACCGGAGGCGTATTGTCGATACCAATTGCCCTTCCAGGTTTCGAAGTCTTCCGGTTCGTAGGCGTCAACCGGCCGCGCGGTCGGCATAAAGCGAACGGTATAAGCCAGCCCATAAAACCGATGCGAGAAGTTCTCGATATCGCGCCACAAAGGGCGGATGTCACCAGCGACCAAGCCGATGTCCTGACGCCGCAAAGCGTCCATACCGTCACAGACATCGGTCAACCGCAGTCCCTCATATTTTTTCAGAATATCGTATTCCGACATGTTTTCACCTTTAGGTTCAAGATGCTGATGATTAAGAATATCGACCGAGCCCGCGCCAGCCTCACATAGGTAACGCGGACTCGATTGCTAACTTGCCTGGCGTTCAGCCCTTACTGATGATCGGGCTCAATCCAGAATTGGAATGGATCGGTACAGCCGATGAACCCGCCGTGGTGGTAGCTCCAGGTGCAATCGGTCTTGACGTTGCGGAACCAGGTCTTCTTGATGACCGGTTTCGGCAAAGGACCGACGACGCCGATCACCCAAACGTTCTCCGCCTGCGTGCGCAGAATCGTATCGTAGAGCTGGTCGCGTTCGCTCTCGTCAGAGGTCGCCAGAATCCGCGTCCAGACATCTTGCAGGTCCTTGATTTCCTGCGGCGGCTCTTCGCCCTGTTCGCCATTGGTGTGGTACCAAAGTCCCCAAAGCGGCGCCCAATCGGTGTTGGTGCTGATGGGCACGAGATCGGTTTCGGTTGCAGCTTTCGCCATCGGCCAGCCGACGAATTGCATGTCACCGGCTCGCATGCGTTGGCCCCACAAAGCGTTGTCGATTGGGCGGATGATGAACTCGACGCCAACATCGGCGTAGTCGTCGCGAATGAGGTTCAGGTTGTCGATCATTGGCAGTCGATTATTGGGCACTTCAATGACGATCGACAAACGGTTCCCGTCCGGTTTCAGGCGGAAGCCATCGCCATCGCGTTCCGCCAAGCCAATTTCATCCAGCAGCGCGTTCGCCTGGTCCGGGTCATGGTCGGTGTAAGCGCGCGCGTACTCTTCTTTGTAGTAGCGGGATTCTACTGGCGGCAGCGTCGCCGCGGTCGCCTGGCCCTGCCCAAAGTAGAGCGTATCATTCACGCGCTGGCGATTGATAGCCAAGGACATGGCGCGGCGGAAACGCACATCCTGATAAAGCTCGCGGTCGACGGGGTCCGGTGTATTCAGATTGATCCAGATGGCGGCCTCGGAGATTTGCAGATCACCCCAACGCAGAATTTCGTATTCATTGTCTTCGGCGTTTTCGAGATAGAGCGCCATATCCGCAAAGGTCAAGGCGCGCGCGGCCTGGAAGTTCGGCTCACCGGCCAATATGCGCAGCTTCATCACTTCGCCGTCGACAACGCGGAAATCGATCCGATCAATGTAGGGTAGCTGGTTGCCTGCGGTATCCACGGCGAAAAAGTAGGGATTCCGCTCGAAAACAAAACGATCGCCCGGTGGTTCGACAGTGGGCACCCAAGCCAGCATCGTCGGGAGTTCCGGATTGTTCATGCCACGGCTGTTGCCGCCGCCGGAGGTATTCCAGCGTAAATAAAACAGGTCAACCCAGTTCGCGACTCCCGCCTCATCAATAGCCGCTTGCAGCTCTTCTTCAGTGGTGTGGTTTTTGTGGAACTGCGTCATGTAATGAGCAGGCAGATAGGTGTGGAATTCCTTCGTCAGCAGCGTGAGGAACATACCGTGCGGCTCGGGGAACTTGAAGACGACTGTGAGATCATCGACCTTTTCAACCGTGCCGACGTGGCCATTAGGCGTACGCATGAATCCGGGTTTCACCGGACGCAGCTCATCGTTGCTGATGACATCCGTATACCAGAACATGACATCGTCGGCGGTCATCGGCTCGCCATCGGACCAGCGTAATCCTTCGCGCAGCTTGATTGTGTATTCAGTGCCGTCGGCGTTGATCGCCCAGCTTTCCCCCAAACTGGGGACCGTAGCGTTCTGATCGTTGTTCCACATCAGCAGGCCGATGTCCTGCCAGATCACCAGGTTGGACAAGCGGCTGATATTATCGCCAAATGTCAGCCAGGTTCCGCCGTAGACGCCAATCTCTTCGATCGGCTCGACGACCAGTGGATTCGCCGGCAGACGCTCTTCAACGGGCGGCAGTTCCCCATTGGCGACCATCTCGGCCAGTGCCGGGGCTTCGCTATAGGTCATGCTCTGGCCGGTGGTAGGCGCCGCAACTAAGACGAGAAGCAAAACCAGAACAAAACTGAAGCATTTACGGCTAAACATAATCATCCTCCTAAAGATATGTTTCTATGTCTCATAGAGTTTAACAGCGCGGTTTATGTTATATTTAGCGCTATCCCCTCCTTGCGATTTCAAATCGCGTTACTTTCAATCCCGACAAGGGCGGATCCCTTTGCAGGAATAGCGTGCGCCAGGCTGGCGGTTCAAGCTGAGCGTGGACAATTGGGTGGTTAATCCAAGGCGACGTATGAAGCCACGAATGAAAACCGCGACCAGCCGGATAACAAGTCGCTGGGATGTTGGCGCTTCGTCTCTCGCTATATGCAGATCAGCAAAAAGAGTAGGCTTGAAGTCTATAATCACGTTGTTCACAACCGCTATTTAGCTTTCAAGAAGTGATCTAGTTGATTGTGCAAGAGCTTACTGACAGTTTAACTGACGGGGATACATCTGTCAAAACCGCCAAGAACACGACGATTCCCTGCGCATAGAGCCGGTCTTGAGAAACTGCTGAGTAACGAGTTATCTTTCTTGTCAGCGTCCAGTGGCTTTCCAAGTGAATGCGCGACCCGCTTGTACAACGATAGTAGTTCCAGCACCTAACTTGTGACTTAGCGCCATGTCAGACGGTTACCGGGTTCCCGCAGAACCAGTCCAATCCGAAATCGTTATCAATCGGTCACGTTTCTTGACCACAGCGGAATTGGCGACCAGTGTTTTGGGCGCCCGTGAGCGCTTGGCTGCCTTGCGTTCCGAGATGCCCGGCGCTAATCACCATGTTTATGCCTTTCGCGTCGGTTTCGGCAATTCGATCACCGAAGGCATGAGCGATGACGGCGAACCGACTGGAACGGCGGGTCCCCCAACCCTTGCGGTCCTGCGCGGCTCCGGCATCGGCGATATTCTAATCGTGACTGCCCGCTATTTCGGCGGCGCCAAGCTGGGCACCGGTGGTCTGGTGCGCGCCTACACAGCATCAGCCCAAGAAGCGCTGCGCGCGTTAAAGACCGAGTTAAAAGTGGAGAAAAAGACAGTGGGGCTCGAAATGCCCTACTCGTTTTACAATCTCGTCAAGCGCCTCGTTGCCGCCCACAATGGGACGATAGAAGATGAAGTTTTCGACGAGCGGATTCTGATAATTGTCAGATTCGTCCAATCAGATTTAAATCGATTTACAGTTGAGGTACGTGAGCGAACGGCCGGCCGCGTGCTGCCGGTTAGTCTCTCATGAATCTACTCCGCCATCCTCTGGGCGACCAATCGCCTTACTTGCCAAATCGCGCGGTGTGAAGGTGCAATTGTCTCCGCAAGCGTAATATACTGACGCGCGTCCTCAAACTGATCGTTTTCGATCAGATAGGTAGCCATTTGCACCAGAAGATAAACGTCGTTGGGAAAACGCTCCAGCGCGGCATTCAGTAGTGAAACGGCTTCTTTAGGTTTATTCTGGAGCCACAGGATTTGCGCTATTCCCAAGTCAATTTGGGGATCTGGTCCCGCCTGCTGTTCCGCCTCGCGCAGCACCTCCAAGGCGCTGTCATTGTCCCGCCAGCTGCGATAGCACGTTGACAGAAGCAAATGGAGATCGACCAGCTGTGGCGCAAACTCAATCGCCTGCTCCAACAGCTCCACTTTATCTTCTGACACCGGCCGATTCGCGCTCAGAACAACCTTTATCTCCGCATATTGCTCGTCAAAAGACGGCAGAGATGCCTTAAGCCTGACACGCTGCAGCTCCAGCTCAAGGTTGTCATCAATTTCGGCAAACGCGGCTCGGCAGGCCTCAACCATTTCGGCCGCCAATGCGGGGTCCGCATCAGCCAATGCGAGCTGAGCCAGATAAACATAGGCGTACGGATTGGAATCCAGATGGCTTTCCAGAACATCGTAGGCGCGGTCGTGGTCTTCGAGCTCGATTAAACGATCCACGACGTCGCCGCTGAATATGCCCTCTTCATCTCGTTGAAGCAAGCGTTCGAAATAAATCCAGAGCTCTTCGTCCGCCGCGTCAATCATATAGGTAATCGCCAACTGCAGCGCGCTCAAGTCTTGCTTTCTGCCATTGGTGTAGAGCTTAAGCGCGTTGGCGATTTCCACCGTGATATGCTCTTCTTCGTCGAATTCCTCCGGATCAAGCAGCAGGACATCATCAACGTTCCAACTGTTGACTTCGGCGGCCATCAGAAGCTCAGCGTATCGCCAGTACAGCGCAGGATGCTGCAAGCCACTTTCCAAAGCGAGTTGAGCCGTATCAATCGCCTCAGAAAATTGTCCTGTATCGAGGCGAATTTCGATCATCGCGCACCAGACGGAAGCAGAGGCGCCTGGACGCAAATGCGGCTGCAGAAAGGCAATCGCTCGCTGTGCGTGCCCCAGCCTAGATATGCCCAGAGCAGCAGCGGCGGCGCCGGCCGCAGCCCGAAGATCATCCCCCAATGCTCGGCCAAGTTGCGCCATGATGACCTCGCCAACCTCGCTTATCCCCGGCTGCATCACCTGCTTCGCAAGCATGCCCAGGCACCAATAAGCGAATTCGCTTGGATGCTGTTTGCATAACTCGAGAATCTCCGAGAACTGCTCATGGACATCGGTCCCATCCCATTCAACATCCCAGAGATACAGGTATACATCGAGGTTCCAGCCGAAAACGCATTCCAGCAGCCCGATCAATTCGGCGGTTTCCGCATCCAGTGGCGCATAGTCGATAATCGAGCTGGTATTGACCTCCCCGGCCAATTTGTCGTAGACATCCGCGGCGACGGCTGGCAGCACCGACACTGCGGCAGCCAGCGACTCAACACTGTACGACAGGGTAATGCAGTCGACATCGTTAGCTGAAAGGCTCTTGTCGATTACAATCCGCAGCTCATAGCCGTCCGCGGCCGAATTGAACGCGCCATCAAGGATCACGTTGTCAGCCAAGCCATCCAGGGTCCACTCGGCTGCGGAAAACTGGTAGTCGGAAGCCGTTATATCTGCGTTTTCGTCGGCGCTGTCAATCCTTGCGAAGCAACGATAGACGCGCGCATCTTGATACTGTTCCAACAGATAGCAGAGGCAGGAAGCCAGTCCCATGGCGACTTCCGGCAATTCGGAGCACACGATAGGATACATGCTGATACGGTATTGTTCATCCGCCTGAATAGCTTGTGCCAGACCGGCGGCGCTACCGAAGATCGATGCCGGCGCTCCTGAATCGCTGGGCTGTTGGCCTAGCGATTTCATTCTTTCGGCGGCGTTTAGCATAAACTGCGCTCCAATCAAAACACCCTGCCATATGACAGGGTGAATTGTATAGCTGGCTGCGTCGTTTGAATAGAATGCTTGGCTAGCTTAGGACCTGTACCTGGCTGAAGTCGCCACGGAACACGACGTAATGATTGTTCAACCAACCCTGGCCGAAACTGCCCTCTACGAGATACCATCCGCGATCTCCCGAAAGCCCGAGCACCTTCAGTGTAGTGCCGCCCGGCACGTTCGTGATGATGTTGTGACCGATTCCCGGACCCGTGCGAATGTTGAGATGAGCCGTATTGACGACTGCCCGCGGCGTAGGACCGGAGAGATGCGCTCCCTCTTGCTCGCTTGACATGCCCCGTGAGAGGCTGGCAATATTGCCGCGGCCTACCGCATAATTGGAGTTGACCCAGCCCTGACCGGCTGACGTTTCGACCTGATACCATACGCCGCCGCCGTCTATCGCGGTGACAATCAGGTTCGTGCCGCCCTTGACCACGGTCAGCACATCGTAGCCAGCGCCAGGTCCCGTCCTGACATTGAGAAAACTGGTGTTGACCACGAGGTGTGGCGTTCCCGGCGCCATGTTGGTAGCGCCGCTGGCCAAACTCGTCGGCAAGCCCGGTATCCCGCTTCGCGGCACGCTGCCAAACGCGCCACGGGCTACCGCGTAATTCGAATTTATCCAGCCAGTGCCGGCGGAAGTTTCAACCTGATACCAAACGCCCCCGCCGTCGATCGCGGTAACAGCCAGCGCGGTGCCGCCCTTCACGGAAGTCAGAATGTGGTGCCCTATTCCTGGGCCGGTGCGCACGTTAAGATAGGAGGTGTTTACTACAACGTGCGGCGCACCCGCGGGAATATTCGTGCCGCCCCCCAGATTTGCCGGCGTATATTGGTTCGGCACGCCAGAAAAATCACCGCGCGCGACTGTATAAGACGAGTTTACCCAGCCCGGACCAACGGGACTTGTGACCTGAATCCAGTCGCTGCCGGTTTGGAGCTTTATCACGGGGAGTACCGTTCCCCCAGCTACGGCTGTGATGATGTCGTGCCCTGCCCCGGGTCCGCTTCTCACGTTCAGCCGAGAGGTATTGACGACAAGGTGTGGCCCCTGCGCTAAGGTAGCCCCCGATGCTACTGCAAGCAACGTCATTATCGTCAGCAACAAGAGTAGTTTGCGAAAATTGATGCGCTTCTCCATAATTTCCCCCATACAGTCTTTCAGCGTGCAAAATGTCTGCCAGTACCCTTGACAGTATAGTGGTCGCTAAGATAACGAGCAAACGAAATCACTTGCAATTTCAGACCTTTGAGAGCAATACACGCGCGCTGGAATTGCAAGACCTATCCCGAACGGCACGCGTGAGAGGATAGAAACTTGTAAAACCGGAGATTCACGAAGCGGCGGCGCAGAAAATTGACACATAGTTCTTACTGTGTTAGCATTGCGGCAGATCGCAATAGGCGAAGGGAAACGACATGGCTTTGGCGGAACAGCAGACAGTTGACGTTGAAATAGACAAGTCCGTTCTGGATGTAACACCGGCCGCGGTATCCATCATCAAAAACTTGCTCGAACAGCGAGAGATTCCTGATCATGCGCTGCGCGTATTTGTGACCGGCGGCGGCTGTTCCGGGCTGCAATATGGTATGGCTTTTCAGGAGGCGCCCGATGCGGGCGATACTGTTGTCGCTTGTGATGATGTTCGGCTCCTCATTGATCCGACGAGCATGATGTACCTCAAAGGGGCGACCATCGATTATGTCGATAGCTTGATCGGCGGCGGCTTCCGAATTGACAATCCAAATGCGGTTTCCAGTTGCGGCTGCGGGCATTCTTTCAAGGGCTCGGATGAGGGTGCGGCTGACCAAAGCCAGGGCTGCGGAACCTGCGGCAGCTATTAGACTCGCGTCACCATAGGTTAGAAGAATGTGGCGATCACTACGCATGACCGCCCTTTTGTTTCATCTCCGAAGAAAACTAATCAGCAGACCGGCAAAGCCCAGACCAGCCAAAAGTAGAATTGGCACCAAGGGCGGGAGGTTCAGCAGAGCTGGTTCGGTAGCTTCAACCACTTCCAGTTGATGAACGAACGGGGGCTGAGTTGCCGGAGGCGTATAAGTCGGCAGCGGGGTGGCGTCGATAACTTCTACCGCACTGGCGGCATCAGCTTCAACGGTGGCGATTTCAATCGTGCGCGGATTTGCTCCCGCCTGATCAGCATTCACCGCAGCGCTCAACGCTAGTCCTCTAGGCAATGCAATAGCGTCAAGATTGTCGATCACTTCAATTAGGGCGGGGTCGCCTTCTATCGTCACCAGGTCGCCATATACCCAAGCCCGCCCATTTGGCGACGGTTCAAACCGCAATTCATACCAACGATAGTAGTTGCGCAGCGCCGGATAGAGTGTCCCGTGAGCGATGGTACCGAGCAGTTCGCTCTCAATATCTGGCAGCGCGCGGACGTTGACATCCCCCGCGGA
>JAAXID010000023.1 GCA_012270545.1 Anaerolineae bacterium
TTGCGCGCGCAAGTGCGCAGTGATGTCCGCCACATCTTGCTCGAGACGGGAACCACCGCCATTTTCGTCACTCATGACCAACAGGAAGCCTTGAGTTTGTCCGACGAGATCGCCATCATCTTTGATGGCAAACTCGTTCAGGTGGCGACGCCGCACGCGCTTTACAATCGACCGGTCAATATGCGGGTGGCGAAATTTGTCGGCGACGCCAACTTCTTGCCCGCCGAAGCCCACGGGATGACGGCCGACAGCCGGCTCGGTGAGGTCAAGCTTTTTCATCCCAAAACTGGCCGCGTACAGCTCATGATCCGTCCCGAAGCGCTCGCCGTCGACTTTGATGACGCAGGCAAACGAGCGACCGTGCTGTGGCGCGAGTTTTACGGCCATTATCAGCGGCTCGGTCTGGCTTTGGCGGATGGCAGCGAGCTGATCGCGCGGACGGGCGTGGACCGCTACTTCCGGCGTGGGGACAATGTGTCGGTATCGCTGGCGCTGCCGGCCCTGGCTTATGACAGCGAGAGCCAGCATGTGCTGTCCTAACGGAAGGTAGGACCCTTTGCCGTCACACAATCGGAGGAGCGTTTTCCGTTAAGCTGAGGGCAGCCAAACGCGAAACTCGGCGCCCTTGTCGCGACCAGGGCTCGCAACGGTGATGCGGCCGCCATGCGCCTCGACAATCTCCCGCGCGATCGCCAGTCCCAGGCCCGTGCCTCGCTGTGGACCGCGCGCCTTGTCGACCTGGTAAAAGCGCTCGAACACGCGCGACAATTCTTCTCGTGGAATACCGATGCCGCTATCTCGTATCGTTACCACGGCGCCAGCGCCGCCGCGCTCCACCGCGACCCGTACGACGCCATCCGCCGATGTATACTTCAGCGCATTGCTGATCAAGTTCATCAATACCTGCGCCAGCCGATCGCCATCGCCGATTACCATGGGCACAGGCTCAATCGATGATTCCAGACGGATCTGCTGCTTCTCGGCAACAACGAGCAGGCTCTGCACCACCCCCTCGCTGAGCTGGGCCATATCGATGCTATCGCTCGCCATCGAAAGCCGGCCCGCCTGCAGTCGCTCCAGATCTGTCAATTCGACCACCATCCGGTTCAGCCGACCTGCTTCTTCGTAGATAATCTGCGCCGCTTCGCCCGTGTCTTCCGCCGCGCCATCGATGATGGCCTGGGCATAACCCTGAATCGATGTCAGCGGCGTCTTAAGATCATGCGACACATTACTCAGAAAGTCACGCTGGGCAGTATTGGCCGCCAGCACTTCCGCTGTCATCCGATTGAAGGACTCGGCGAGCGAGCGCGCTTCCGGCGGTCCACTGACGGGCACTTGCGCTGAATAATCGCCACGCGCCACTGCCGTCGCCGCCCCGGCAACTCTTTGCAGCGGTCGGGCGATATTGCGGCTGATCAAAGCCGCCAAAAAAATTGCGAAGGCGAATCCGACGATGCCAGCTTGTATCAGCGGTGGCGCCAGCGCGCTGCCGAAAACCGCCAGTGTCTCCTGCAGGCTGACCGTCGGCTGGGGCTCAGCCAGCAGCCAGAGGTCGTTATGGCCAACGCGTTCGGCAAAAAAGCGCTGCTGACCGAAAACGACGCCACCATAAAGCCATTCACGCCCGTCGGGGTCCTGAAAGCCACCGAAGAACTGTTTGCTGCCGCGCGACAAGACGTTCGCCAATTGCGTGCTCCTGTAGTTGTCGCCCCGCAAGTGTATAACAGCGCCCGGTTCATATTGCTGCGCGCTATCGTAAATGACCGTCGTGTGGTCTTGGGTGAGCAGAACGTGGAGCGTCCTCACATTCCGCGTCCGGGCGAAGACCGCCAGCAGCTCGTGCACCTGTTCTTGCAGGAAACGCCTGTTGGGATCCGTGGCGATATCGGAGATGGCGTCAATGTAATTCAAGCCCTGCGTCAAGGCTGCCAGGCGCTCGTAAGTGGGCTGGGGCGGCGCGGCGCGGTTGCCGATCAGGACGATGAGCGCCAGCGCAATGACACTCAGCGTCACCAGTATCAGCACGAGATACGAGGTCAGCAGGCGCAGGCGCAAGTTGAAGCTAGGCCGTCTCAGGATCATCAAGTTTGTAGCCCACCCCCCAAATGGTATCAATCGTGGGATCCATCCCGCGCAGTTTGTGACGCAAATGGGCGATATGGACATCGACCGTGCGCGTTTCACCGGCGAAGTCATATCCCCAGACGACCTCAAGCAGTCGCTCCCGGCTGAAGACGACGCCTTTATTTTCCGCCAGAGTCTTCAGCAGATCAAATTCCTTCATGCGCAGGTCAACGCTTTTACCGGCGACCTCGACGCGGCGCCGCTGGGAGTCAATGCGCAGGTTGCGGATGTTGATCGGGGGCGGGGCTTCATCGCGCGTCACGCCACGATCCGCCCGCCGCAAGATTGCCCGAATGCGCGCCACCAGCTCACGCGGATTGAAGGGTTTCGTCAGATAATCATCGGCGCCTAATTCCAAGCCGACAATCTTGTCGATGTCGTCATTGCGCGCCGTCAGCATAATGATCGGGACATCCGATTCTTCTCGTACGCGCCGACAAACCTCCAGGCCATCCATGCCCGGCAGCATCAGATCCAAAACGACTAGGTTCGGTTTTTCTTTGAGGATCATTCGTCTGGCGGCGGTCCCGTTGGTCGTGCTGGAGACGCGGAATCCGTCTTGCTCCAGATACATCCGGGCGAGGTCGATGATCCGCTGTTCGTCATCGACTACAAGGATTTTGTCGCTCATACTGTTTCCAGGTAAGGTCATGGTCAGTCACGCCTGTCCTTCGGCGGTATTCTACCGTATGGCGAATAACCGCTGAGCAGATGCTTCAGTGCCTCCAGACATTTCAGTAATTCGTCGATCGCCTCTTGCCGGCGCCGCATGTGCTCAGCCGCGAGTTCATCGAGAACATCAGCATTTAACTCGTTCTCGATGTATTCATAAAATGGATTTCCTTTGTTCATCATTTGCTGCACTCTTCTTCTGGAGGCGCCGGATGATTGCCTCGTAACGGTCTACATACAAGCTTTGCGACTATATCCCATTCGCGCGCCAATATACCTTTCAATTCGAATACGCCACTCGCGAAGCGAGCGTCGCCTGCGCCGCTACATCTAAAGCATCGCTCACATTCATAATAGCATTGTAAATGCGGTGTAAACTCTGTGTAAATTCCTCCGCTTCACAATAGTGCCTTTATCCGCAGTTCCTCTCGGTCACAAGCGCTGTAAATCCCGCCGGATTACCTTTACATTTGTTAGATTTCTGCTATAAAATACCGGCTTGACCTACGGGACTGTACGAGAATCAAACGATGACGGTGCTGCAAATCATCCAGCCGGACAATCCCCTCTTGCGCCGCCCGGCCGCCCGCATCAACGACTTCGGGCCCGAGTTGCAATCACTGATCGATGATATGTTCGAGACCATGTTGGACGCCGAGGGCCTTGGCCTGGCTGGTCCCCAAGTCGCGCGGAGCTCGCGCATTATTCTGGTCCGCTTACCGGATGACGAGGAAAGCCGGAAAAAGTACGCCGACGACGCCGGCAAACTCTATGTGCTTGCCAATCCCAAGATCATGCGCCGCAGCGACGAGATGGTCAGCGGCGTCGAAGGCTGCCTTTCGCTGCCCGGTTTGCTTGGCGATGTCGAGAGGCACAAATGCATCGAAGTGACGGGACAAGATCGCCAGGGAAGGCTGATTCGGCTGACGGCATCGGGTTGGCTGGCGCGCGTGTTTCAGCACGAAATCGATCACCTGGACGGCATTCTGTATATCGACATCGCCACAAGCGTCTGGCGGCCTGACAAGGAAGAAGAAGTCGCCGTCGCCACTGAGAGCCAATGAGCGCCGTTATCCGCCTCGCAAGATCCGCTGACGCCGCCGACATCCATCAGATTTACCGCCCTATCGTTCGTGACACGCACATATCCTTCGAGCAAACCGCCCCGGCAGTTGGCGAAATTGCCGCCCGAATTGAAAAGACGCTAAGGCAATATCCCTGGCTCGTCTGCGAGGTCGATGGGCGGCTGGCCGGCTATGCCTATGCGAGCGCCTTTCGCGCACGCGCGGCCTACCAGTGGACTGCCGAAACCACCGTCTATATCCATTCCGACTTTCAGCGGCGCGGCGTTTCTCGCGCTTTGTACAGTTCTCTGCTCGCTGTCTTGCGCGAACAAGGCTACTGCAGCGCGGTCGGTGTCATCGCGCTGCCAAACGAAGGCAGCATTCGCGCGCACGAAGCGCTGGGATTTCGAAAAGTCGGCATATTCAAGAACGTCGGCCATAAGGCGGGCGACTGGCGCGATACCGGCTGGTGGCAGCTGGAATTGCGTCCGCCGCCAACATCGCCGCAGGCGCCGCGCCCGATTATTCAACTGGCGGTTGAGGATCATTTTGACGCCCTGCTGAACGCTGGATTGCAGCACATTAGAGCCTGAACAAGAGGAACACAAATGCCCAATTCGAAACGCCCGATCACAGCCGAGGATCTGAACAGGATTCACTACCTGCAAGATCCGCAGATCAGCCCCGATGGCAAGTATGTCGCCTTCGTCAAGATCAGTCCCGATCCACTGAACAAGACCTATAAACGCAACATCTGGCTGCTGCCCTTGCCCGATGGTGAAGCCTTTCAGCTGACGCGCGGGGACAAAGACAGCGGTCCGCGCTGGTCGTCGGATGCGTCGCAACTGGCATTTGTCTCGGATCGCGGCGATAAACCGCAGATCTACCTGCTGCCAGCTGCGGCGCCGGGTGGTGAAGCGCGCGCTTTGACCAGCATGGAGAACGGCGCTCACAGCCCGGACTGGTCGCCGAATGGGACGCGCATCGCTTTTCTGTCGCCAATGAGCGAGGACGAGCGCGCGGCGGAGGACGCCGCTGAAGATCCGCCGCCGGAACCAACGGACAAGCTGGAGGGCAAGCAGCGCAAAGAACGCAAAGCCGAAGACGAGCTCAATCGCTGGGATCCACGGCCGATGTGGCGCATCCCTTATCGCCAGGGAACAAGCTACGTCGATGAGCGCTACGATCAAGTCTACGTGATCGACGCGGTGGAATCAGCCGACACCAAACCGAAGCGACTGACGAACCTGAACGCCGACTACGCGCAGCCGCGCTGGTCGCCCGATGGCGCCTCAATATACACCGATCGTACAACTAGGCCTGAAGGCGACGAACCCTGGCGCGCCAAGAACATCTTCCGACTGCAGGCCGAATCGGGCGAAGAAGAGGCCTTGACCGACGGCGAATACAGCGCCTATGCGCCCAATCCATCACCCGACGGCAAATGGATCGCCTACGGCCGCGGTCACATTGGCGTCACCGATATGCCGGAGCGGCTGATCCTGATGGCGACGGACGGTTCCGAGTCCCGTGTTATCAACGAGTCCCTCGATCGCGAAGTCTTCGACTTGGCCTGGTCGCCCGAGAGCCGGCTAATGCTCAGCATCGAAACTGAGGGAAATCTCCTGCCCTGGTTCTACGACCCGGTAACGGACGGTCTGGCACAGGCGCACGATGGCCGCTATGAAATCGAGCAGATAAGCGCCGGCGCCGAGGGCCTGATGGCGCTGACGGTCTCGACGCCTGCCAATCCACAAGAGCTATACGTTCTGATCGGGGGCGAACTTCGTGAGGTCACCCGTTTCAATCACGATTGGCTGGATGAAGTCATCGTGCAAGAGGTCCAGGAATTGCGCTTCACCTCTCCGCACGGCGAGGTGCAAGGCTGGTACCTGCTTCCGGTCGGTTACGAAAGTGACAAGAGCTATCCATTAGCCTTGAATATACATGGCGGTCCCCACGCCGCCTGGGGCTATTCGACCAAGTCAATGTGGCATGAATGGCAATTTCACGCGGCGCGCGGCTACGCCGTCTTCTATTGCAATCCGCATGGCAGCGGCGGTTACGGCGAAGCCTTCATGCGCAAGCTGCACGCTGCTTGGGGGCCGGTCGCCATGGACGACATCATGAGCGGCATCGACGCCTTTCTCGCGCTGGGCGTCGCCGACGAGAATCGCATGGCCATAACCGGCGGCTCATACGGCGGCTACATGACCGCCTGGATCATCTCGCATACCGACCGCTTCAGTGCGGCCGTGTCCCAACGCGGCGTCTACAATCTCTCCAGCTTTTACGGCACGACAGACGTTCCTTTGCTGATGTCCAACGAGTTTGATGCCGAGCCCTGGGATAATCACGCCGTCTATTGGGATAACTCGCCATTGAAGTACGCCGCCGATATCAATACGCCGCTGTTGCTGATTCACTCGGAAAACGACTTTCGCGTGCCGATCGAGCAGGCCGAGCAGCTATTCGCCTGGGTGCGCCGCGCCACTGACACGCCCGTCCATATGCTCCGCTACCCGCGCGAAGGACACGAGCTGTCCCGCAGCGGCGAGCCGGGACACCGGATCAGCCGGCTGACCGAAATGATCCATTGGTTCGATCGCTATGTGAACGAGTGAAGGCCCGCGCCTGCTTAGAGACGCTCCAGGGGAAACTGCTGCGAGAAGACGGAGAAATACTGGCGGACCTTGGCGATGATATCGCGCCGTTCCGCATCGGGCAGTATGCCAAACACCGCCCGTAGCTGATCCATCAAACCCTGCTGCACGGCGACGAAGCGATTTTCGCCCGCCGCCGTCAGGATGACATCGACCGAGCGCCCGTCGCTTTGGTTGCGCCGACGCCGAACCAATGGCGGATCCATCGCTTCCAGGCGCTTGACCAGTCCCGTCATGGTGGCGCTGGTCAAATGATGATCGCGCGCAATATCGCCAATGCGGCACTCGCCCGAGTTTTCCGAGAGTGTTTTTAATACATAGAATTGCGGCGGCGTGAGCTGGTGCGATTCGAAATGAATGGCCAGCCGCTTTTCGCCGTCGGTGACGATGTCAAACAGGGTCGACCAAAGATCCGCCACATCATGGTCGAGGTTGTCGTCCAAATTCAGCCGCCTCGCATAGAGCGTCAATCGCCCAGGGCATCCCACACTTCCAGTTTACCACGCACCTCGCGGATCACTTCGTCAACGAATTCAGTGGTGCTGGCTTGCCCGCCCAGGTCAGGCGTTTTAACGCCGTTGTACACGGACTCCAGCGACGATTCGTAGATGGCGCGGCTAGCGAGCGTCGCTTCCTTGCTATCGACATAGCGCAGCAGGGCGCCGCAAGCCAGGACCATCGCCATTGGATTGGCAACATTTTTGCCCTGCAAACTGGACGCTGTGCCGTGCGGCGCCTCGGTCAGCGCCACCTGAACCTTGAAGTCCTTATCGAATGCGAAGACGATGGACTCGGCGCCGGCGATCGTGCCAAATAATTTGAGCACGAGCTCGCTCAAGCTGTCGCCATCGCGATTCAAAGCGGGGATCACCAAGGCATCGCCCGCCGATTCCAGCAGGAGCGCATAGGTCGCGTCAATTAGCTGCGGGTTATAACGCACGCCGGGGTAGAGGCCGGCCGCGCGATCCAGCTCTTCTTTGAACATGCCTTCATAAATCGGGCTCACCGTGTATTTGGGCCCGCCGAATACGGTAGCATGGTGTTGGGAGGCGTATTGAAAAGTGAACTCGGCGACGGCGCGGCAGGTGCGGCGCGTGATATGACGCTTGTTGTAGGCAACTTCATCGAGGCCCTCGCCCGCGCGCCACTCTTCCGCTGCGTAGGCGCCTTCAACCGCCATGCGCACCACGGCGATCGGCGCATGCACGCCCGCCAGCGGCATCACGGAGGGAATCCGCCGACCGGTGCGCAGTATTACGCTGCCGCCCAACAGCTCGCGCAGCAGCGCATTCGGGCTGCCCACGTCATCAGGATCGCCAGGCGTAATCGTCGCCGCTTTGATGCCTAGGCCGGTCTCCAACATGCGCGCCGCCGCCTCGCGCACGACATCGTTCTTGGTACGGCGCCGGTTTTCCAAGGACAGGTCGAAGGTCTCAAATCGCAGATTATTCACGCGAATCACACTGGGATCAAGCACGCGTAAGGCTTCGGTCAGCAGCTCTTGTCCCGTCTGATCGCCCTGCAAGACGCAGACCGTTTTTGTACTCAAGGTTCCATCGCCTTCCGCCCGTATGGTTCGGCCACACCGTCTATTGTATGTGAAGACGCAGAACCACGTGTCGCCTGCGGTTACGACTGTGCCATTATTCAGACATGAGCAATTTGCCTATTTGCGGTAAAATAAGTGAAATGATAGTCCATTTCGACTTAGACAGGAAAAGGCTCTCATGCGCAGACTCAAAATGCTTCTAAGCCTGATGCTGCTCCTGACGACAATAATCACTGGCCAAGCGCAAGACGACAGCGGCTATACGTCGACGGTCAACTGGTTTTACAGCGCTTGCGAAGACCGCATGGTGATTGATCTGCACGGCCGGATGCAGCTCGGTTACGACCTTTACTTTCAAGCGTTCGATCAATTTGGCGGTCTGGGCGATCCCATCACGGCATTGCGGCGCATCAGCGTGAATGGCGATTATGCTGTCAGCCAGGTGATCCACTGGCTTAATGGCGAGACGCGAGCGCTCGGCACGCCAATCAGCGTCGTCATCCGCATTGGACGCGAGAACGATCCCGATAACACACTCTTCCAACAGCCGTCCGATGATTATCTGGGCGATTGTGAGGAGCCTGGCGAGACCCTGGTTGAAGGCATAGCGCTGTCCGCCGATGCTGAGCTAGTTTCGAGCGCGGGTGTCTTCACCCCTGATGGATCGTTATTGAATCCCGTATATCGGCTTCCGTCGGAACATATGGTGCATATTGGCGCTAGGTCCAGAATAGTAAACACGCCAGGGCGGACCGCCAACCCCGGCCTGATCTTCGCGGAGTGCAATGATGTCGATGGCGCCGCCCCCGGCGTCCTCTACGACACTGATGAGTTAAAGGTCTTCTGGTCTTGGTACGCGAAAACACCCGAGCAAGTTCAGGCGCACATTAACAACGCGCAATACGATGTGAGAGTGGACACGCAACCCATACCCAATGTCCAGGTTGGTGAGATCAAGCAGCTAGCTGGCGACGCCAATTGGTGGGTGTTTTATACCGTCAGCCTGGGCGACATGTGGAGACCGGGCGGTTACATCATCGGTTTTGCTGTAACCTGGTTGAACGCGATAACCGACGGCTATGAAGATTTTGGTCCCGGCACCCAAAACGTACGGCTGCAAAGCGGCTGCCACTTCGCCATTCAGAAGAATCCCTACGGGCTCGAGATCATGCCTACACGGCCAGAATACCCATTGGAGTCCTTCCCTTTCACCGGGATAGCGGATTGAGTTGCGGTCTTCGATTCTCTCAGCGTCGCAGATCTTGCCAGCCTTGACTCACTTGTCAACATTCGCCGCATACGCCGCGTCGCTGCTCGGCATCAACCTATCTGGCGAGCAGGTTCGCAGGTTCGAGCGCTTGACCCAACTCCTGCTGACCTGGAATGAGCGGATGAACTTGACTGCTATCACCGACCCATCGGAGATCGCAATCAAGCATTATCTGGATGCCTTGACGCTTCGTCGAGTCGTGCCGGAATTCGACGGTCTCCGCCTTATCGATGTAGGCGCCGGCGCCGGTTTCCCCGGCTTGCCACTGGCGATCGCCTTCCCGCGATTACAGGTTACGCTGATGGATTCAACCGCCAAGAAACTTCGCTTCATCAATGAAGTCGCTGAATCGCTTGCTTTGGATAATGTCCACACCTTGCAGGCTCGCGCCGAAGACGCCGGCCGAGATCGGCTCCACCGCGAAGCCTACGATATCGTTGTCGCCCGCGCCGTCGCCCGGCTGCCCGTCCTGCTGGAATACACCCTGCCCCTCTGCAAGCTCGGCGGACAGGTGATCGCAATGAAGGGCGCCTCAGCCTATGACGAAAGCAATGCCGCAGCCAAAGCGATGGACGCGCTCGGCGGCGAGCTATTCGCCATCGAAGAGCTGAACCTGCCCACGCTGGTCAACCCGCGCTATCTCATCGTCGTCGACAAAGTGTATCCGACGCCCAAACGCTATCCGCGCAAAGCCGGCACCCCATCTCGCCAGCCCCTGCTTTAGATGGCGCGCGTTTCTACCAAGACAAAAGGATTACTTTGGTAAGCGTCGTATCGCACCCGCAGGTCAGCCTGCAGCAGGTCGCGCAGATTCAGATGCAGGGCGGGATGGGTAATCAGCCTGAGAGCGGTCTGTGAATCCACCCAGCGGACCTGCGGCGTTTCTTCGCTCGGCCGCAATTCGCCACTGACATGGGTCGCCTGAAACAGAAAAATCACGATAGACGAGCTCAGATTGCTGCGCACCTGCAAAAGCCGACCCAACTCGATTTCGATGCCGCACTCTTCAAGGACTTCGCGCTGAAGACCGTCGACCAGCGACTCGCCTAACTCAACCTGGCCGCCGGGCAGTTCCCAGCCTCTTCGCTCGGTTCTGACAAGCGCGATCTCGTCCTTGTCGTTACGAATGAGCGCGCTGGCGGCGACAATATGCCTGGGTGCGAAGTCCGACACTAACTATTCCTTCGTGCCGTTTTCCGGCGCATGCAGGGCGATGCGATAAGGGAACCACTCAGCGCGAAACAGTTTTTGCGCCACACCCGGATCGCGGGCCGTGATCTTACGCATGTGCTCATCGTCGCGCGCATTGAAGATGGCGATGCCAAAAGCGGAGTAATCGCTGTTTAACGTGCGCCCGGCCAGAATTAATGCCCCTTCGCGCATCAGACGCTGAAGATAGTCGAAATGCTCGCCGGTGATTCGCGTTTCCTCAGCCGTCAATCCCGCGGAAAGCATTTCCGGCCGCACCGGCTGTATCCGATATATGTATGTGGGCATATCACCGTCCCTCGTCGCCAAAGAAGAACTCTCGCCAACTAGGATAACCGATACATCCGCTTGGGGGCAGTCGAAGTCAAGGCTGTATCCATGGCGAATGCCGTTAATGGTCGTCTATGAACATCCGCTATAATGGCGGCATCCTTATCTTCATCTTCTCTTAACGGGACCATAATGATGGAAGAACGCTCCCGCCAACAGGCAGCCACGAACGGACTAAGTGAGATCTGCAACGCCATTCGCGAAGACCTTGAACGACGCAATAGCGCGCGCGACCAGGCAATCGCGCTCTCCAGGCAGCTCATTCGCCATTGTTCCGAGAGCATCCGCGCGATCCACCGGCGGGACTGGGACGGTGCTGACACCAAGCTGGAAGAGGTCACAGCAGGCGCCGCCGCGCTGAAATCAGTGGTGGGCGAATACCCCGATCTCTATCACACCGGCTACACGCAGGATGCGCTGAAGGAAGTCGCCGAAGCCTTTATCACGCGCGCCATAATCGGCGGTCAAGCGCTGCCCTCAGCCAGCGAACTCGATATCGAAAGCGCGACCTATCTCAAAGGCTTGGGCGAAGCCGCCACTGAACTGCGCCGCTTCATTCTCGATATTATGCGCCGCGAGGAGGACCACAGCGCTGAAGCCGAAGGTCTGCTAAACATCATGGACGAGATCTACGACCAGTTGGTCGCCTTTGACTTTCCCGACGCGCTTACGCATGGCTTGCGCCGCCAGACGGATGTGGTGCGCAGTGTGCTCGAGCGCACTCGCGGCGACCTGACCCAGAGCCTCCGCCAGCAAAACCTGCAAGACGCGCTAAAACGCTTTGAGAATCAGCTCGACGCTGACACCGACGAAGACCCATGACGGAGTTTAATGCGCACCCGCCTAAGGTTTCAGCTTCCACTCAATCAAGGCGCCTGCCACCCAAGTCGGCTTTGGCTGATCATAGAGCGCGGAAGAATCAGTGAAGCTGATATCCAGTATGTCGCCGGTCATGGGACCGCGCAGGTAGCGATACACTTGCCCGGTGTCGCGCGCATCGCTCTTCGCCTCGACGCAGTGCCGGTTATATCCCCAATAATCGCCAATCTCCAAGAGACGCAGGCCGGAGTCAATGACGTCCCTCGCATGCGCCAGGCCAGCTTCATCATGGTCGTACGCTTCTTCCGGCGCGTCTCCGTAGCCGATGCCATGATGGAAGGGATCCGCCGTTGATACGACGGCGGCGTCTTCCATCAACCGAGCCAGTTCGTCGATGCCGGGCAGATCTTGCGGCCGCCCGCCCGCCAGATAGGGATAGCGCTCGTAAACCCTTGGCGCATCCTTTTCGGCGATGCCCCGCCGCTTGAGTTCCGCGCGCCAAAAGTGACGCCAGCTTATCAAAGCGTGGTCGCCCTTCCACTCGCTGCGCCCGTCGATGCCGGGACCCTGGATACCCCAGAACGCAAATGCAGCCGGGTCTTCTCCCGCAGCGACCGCCACGCGCGCCGCTTCCATCGCCGGCGTGAAGGCGTGGAGGACACTGAGCACGACCACTTTATCCGCGCCACTGTCAAGCGCCGCATGTACACAGGCCGCGATCTGATAGCCACAATCATGAACGCCCGCGTGCGGAAAGATCAATACGCCGCCCGCACTCAGCGTATTCGCTAGCTTCCACTCTTTTCCCCGTTCCAAGTGCTTAATGGTGCCTGGCTCTCCCAATTCCGCATGTTCACGGGCGTATAGTGCCTGCACTTTCTTCTGTAACGCATCACGATCCAATTCCATATTTCGCTTTGCCTGCCCCCAAGTTAATCTGACTATTTGTAGCTTAACTGTCCAGCGCCGTCAAATCGCCAGATTCAGCCTTGACCTCACGCCTGCCTGCCTTATAATGCGCGCTTGGCTAACAACCGCATAGCGCCGTCATCCGTAGACAGCAGGTGGGCTTTCGCCCTTAATCACCTGCCGAGGGGCGCGTTTAAGATCTTCATGCGACGCCGTATGATAGACCTTTAGAGCGACCTCGATTGACGGGTCGCTTATTTGTTTCGGTCGAGTTTGGTTTCCAGTGCGAAACCCGTCCATGGCCGAACTGGAAAGGAGCGTCACTTGCCGGTTTCAAGAGAGCGCAAGGGTGAACTTGTCGCCAGTTATGTCGATATGCTCAACGATTGCGATGGCTTTATCATCGTGCAGACGCAAGGCTTGAGCGTATCCCAAGTTCAAGGGCTGCGGAATACAATCCGCGAGCAGAACGGCCAGTACATCGTGGCCAAGAACACGCTGATGCGAAAAGCGCTGGAGACGGCTAATTGGATCGTGCCCGATGACTTGCTCGTCGGACCGATTGCGATCATCTTCGGACGCGACAATATGCCCGGCGTTTCCAAAGCCTTGCTGAAGCATATCGAGGAGCAGGAATTCGACGAAAAAATGCGGGTGACGGGCGGTGTCATGACCGGCGATCTGTTGGATGCTCAACAGGTCGACGCCATATCCAGGCTGCCGACGCTCGATGAATTGCGCGCGCAGCTGGCCGGTCTGGTGATTTCACCGGCACAGGGCGTCGTCAACGCGCTGCATCAAGCGACCGGTAGCGTCGTTAACGTCCTTCAAGCTTATCTGGATAAAAGCGAAGAAGGCGCTGGCGCCAGCGTCTGATCTATCCGAACGCTAAACAAAGCAGATTGCAGAAACCAAGCGAACTCACACCTTAGGATTAGCACCTCAAGAAAGGGGACAAACAATGGCGGATCTGGACAAGTTGGTGGAAGAACTTAGCGCTTTGACCATCCTCGAAGCGGCTGATCTGAAGAAAAAGCTGGAAGACGCCTGGGGCGTCGAAGCGGCGGCTGGCGGCGGTATGATGATGATGGCGCCCGGGGCCGCTGGCGCTGTCGCAGAAGTCGAGCCGGAAGAAGAAAAGACCGAGTTCGATCTGGTGCTCAAGGAAATCGGACCCAAGAAGATCAACGTCATCAAAGCGATCCGCGGCATCACGCCACTCGGCCTGAAAGAGGCCAAGGAATTGGTCGAATCGGCGCCGGCGACCGTGCTGGAGGAAGTCAGCAAAGACCTGGCGGAAGACGGCAAATCCAAGCTGGAAGAAGCTGGCGCCGTCGTCGA
>JAAXID010000010.1 GCA_012270545.1 Anaerolineae bacterium
TACACAGCGCAACCGTTCGTTTCGGGGCAATATCGCCTTTGAATGTAATGCCAAAATCCATGTATCAACTCCTCTGCTTTGAGGCCCGCCCTAACTCGCCGATACTGTGTCTTGCACCAGTGGTCCATATTGATCGGGACGGCGATTGAAATAGAAATGCCAAGTATCACGCACGTCTTGAATCATGCTCAAATCGAGATCGCGCACGATTAGCTCTTCGTCGTAGGCGCTGCCCAGCTCGCCGATGAACTGCCCTTTGGGATCGCAGAAATAGCTTTCCCCGTAAAAGTCATCATCGCCGTGTTCCTCGATGCCGACGCGATTAATCGTACCGACATAGTAGGTATTGAAGATGGCGTGCGATGTCTGCTCGATGCGCCATAGATGCTGGCTCAAGCCGCGCGATGTCGCCGAGGGGATAAAGACCATCTCGGCGCCGTTCAAGCCCAGGGCGCGGGCGCCTTCGGGGAAGTGCCGGTCGTGACAGATGTAGACGCCGACCTTGCCAACGGCGGTATTGAAGACGGGATAACCGAGGTTGCCCGGTCGGAAATAAAACTTTTCCCAGAAGCCGGGCAAGTGCGGTATATGCGTCTTGCGATATTTGCCCAGGTAGCTGCCATCGGCATCAATCACAGCGGCCGTGTTGTAATAAACGCCGACGCCATCGCGTTCGTAAATTGGCACGATCAGAACCATATTGAGCTCCGCCGCCAATTGGCAGAAGCGCTGCGTGGTCGGTCCGGCGGGAATCTCCTCCGTGAAGGCGAAGAACTGCGGATCCTGCACCTGGCAAAAGTATGGACCATAAAAAAGCTCCTGATAGCACATGACCTGCGCGCCCTGGCCGGCGGCTTGGTGCGTATATTCGATGTGCTTCTCGATCATGGATTCCTTGTCGCCGGTCCAAGTCGCTTGCAGCAGCGCGGCGCGTATGATTCGATTATCAGTCATGGGGTTGTCCTTCACATAAATGTGTTCAGAGATATACCAGCCTGTTCTTCATCGATTCCGCCGTTTCGTTGCGATGGAGATTACGCAGCGCTTTCACCAAGGCGCCAATCTCGCTGCTCTTGAATCGAATGAAGGCAATGCCGCAGTGCACCGGATGGGTCCTCGCCAAAACCAGGAAATCCTTGTCCCGTGAACAGATTACGCGTCCCTGCTTGGTAGCAAAACGCAATTGCTCCAGATCACCTGTGCCGCACCTTTCAGCTGCCTGCGTCGTCATGACATCAATACCTTGACTAGCTAGCTGAGTCGCAGCCACTTCGGGCATGTTCTCGTCGAAGTAAAAGCCAATCGACTGCTCCATCAATGCCTAGCTCCTCAAGTTTTTCGTCAAACAGGATGTCTTCTTCGATATCAGCGTCAATTTCCTCAATGTGTTCGTGATAGTATGCCAGCGCGGCGAAAACTTGTCCTAAGCTGATCTGAAAACGTTCGGCGATCGCTTTGGGATCTCCTACACCATACTTCTGCTCCATGACAATGTCGGTGACACGCAGGCTCGTGCCGACAATGCAGGGACGTCCCCCGCGCACCTTGGGATCGCGGTAGATCAGGTCGATGCTTTCCACCCGGGATCCAAGCTTCAGCCTTGCTTGACGCCGCTCGGCTACAGCTGTCCCTTCAGCCCAAAACTCCGCAACCCCCGGGCTGTTCAGCCATTCGACTCCCTTTTCCTTCACCGTTTCCTCAAACAGTTCATCTTCGCGAATGTCTTCGTCGATTTCGTCTTTGTGTTCGTGGTAGTATGCCAGCGCAGCATAAATATGCCCCAAGGGTATATCGAAGTCCTCGGCTATTTTTTCTGGCGAACTTGAGCCGTAGCGCATTTTCATCACCACATCCTTTACGCGGAAACCCCTGCCAATAATGCAGGGCCGACCGCTGCGTCTCTTGGGGTCGCGCCAGATTAAGTTGATGCTCTCTATCGTCTTCATATCTCATTCCCTCTGCAGGGAGACCTGCTAGATCGCCCCTGCAAACGTCATTGCAATCGCCTTCGCTTTATCCGTCATGCTCCCTGCCACAGCGTTCAAGCGCTCGCTGCGCCGCGCGCACGTTGATCTTTGGCGCCGCGTCGAAATAGAATTGCACCGCTGTTCGAACTGCCGCTGCTTGACCGTCCTCTGAGCCGTCGCTCAGGTCCAGCGCGTAGTCGTCCGCGTCCAAGCCCGCAATCGGCTCAAGCGTGATTTCGACCACGTTCTCGCGCCGGACGCGCTCCAGCTTCTTCCGCCGTTTGTCAGCCGCTTTCGCCATGGCCGAATCGCCGATGCCGCTGTAATAGGCGCTCAACCGCGTTTCCAGCTCGATGGCGAAGCTGAAGACGGCGCCGAAGGTATTCAGTGAGGCCATGCCCTAGACCCACCGCTCGATCACGATTTTGCGCTCGGTGTAGAATTCGATCGAGTCCATCCCCTGTCCGTGAAGATCGCCGAAGAACGAGTCTTTCTGGCCGCCGAAGGGGAAGGAGGCCGATGGCGCCGCCACGCCGATATTGACGCCGATATTGCCGGCGTTGACGCTGTACTTGAACTCGCGCGCAAACTTGCCATTGCTGGTGAAAATGCTGGCGGCATTGCCATAGCGGCTCTGATTAATGATATCGACCGCGCCCTCAAAATCATCGGCCTTCATCAGTGACAGTACCGGACCGAAAACTTCTTCGGTCGCCATAACCGTATTTGGCTGTACATCGGCGATCAGCGTCGGACCGACCCAGGAACCATTCTCGTAGCCATTGACGCTGAAATCGCGCCCATCGACCACGACTTCGGCGCCTTCGCCTTCGCTTTGCCCAATCATGGATTCGATGCGATTCACCGCCGAATCGCTGATGACCGTGCCCATCTGCGTTGTCTCGTCCAGGCCATAGCCGACCTTGAGCGCGGCGACCTGCTTCGCCAGCTCATCCTTGAGCTGATCATAGGCATCGCCGACGCCAACTGCCACCGCCGCCGCCAGACAGCGCTGACCGGCGCAACCGTATGCCGCGCCCAGGATATTCTTGACGCTGGCTTCGATATCGGCATCGGGCATGACGGCGATGTAATTCTTGGCGCCGCCCTGCGCTTGAACCCGCTTGCCGTTGCGCGTACAGGTTTCGTAGATGATCTTCGCCACCGGGCT